>CACKXG010000013.1 GCA_902604035.1 uncultured Pelagibacteraceae bacterium | reverse complement strand
CTAGGTGTTTTTGAGCTTTTTAATGCATGTTCCCAACACTCGATAGTTTCAATTCTGTCTGCAGGTCTGAATACATTTAGGTTCGGTATAGCACGTAAGCCCGAAAGCTGTTCTATAGGTTGATGGGTAGGGCCATCTTCTCCAAGCCCAATAGAGTCATGAGTCATTACATAAATAACTCTTTTTTTCATTAAGGCAGTCAATCTGATCGAAGGTTTGCAATAATCAGAAAATATTAAAAAAGTACCTCCATAAGGAATTAGATTACTGTGAAGTGCGATACCATTCATAACTCCACTCATTGCGTGTTCTCTCACTCCGTAATGAATGTAGTCACCAGTAAAATCTCCAGGTTTAATTATTTTATGGTTTTTAGTTTTTGTATTATTTGATCCCGCTAAATCAGCAGAGCCACCAATTAAATTATTTTTTTGTTTTGTTAATGCATTCAATGTCATTTCTGAACATTTTCTAGTAGCTAAACTTTTTGGCTCCTTTATTGCATTCTCTTTTTCTTTCTTAAGCACCGCAGTAAAGTTATTTTTTAAAATTTTATTAAATTTTATTTTTTTTCTTTTTAATGCTTTGTTCCATTTTTTTTCTAAAATTTCGCCTCTTTGGCCAATTTTTCTCCATTCATTTAAAATTTTATTTGGGATATCAAAAGGTTTGGTTTTCCAATTTAAGTTTTTTCTTACAAGCTTAATTTCATCTACCCCCAATGGACTTCCGTGGGATGATGCTTTCCCTGATTTATTCGGTGAACCATATCCAATTTTTGTTTTACATGAAATTACAGTAGGTTTTTTAGCTTTTTGAACTTTTTTTAGTGCTTTAAAAATTTCTTTTTCATTATGACCGTTGATAGAAATATAATCCCAACCATATCCTTCAAATCTTTTTTTAAAATTATCTGAAACCGCAAGATTTGTAGGACCATCAATTGAAATTGAATTGTTATCAAATAGCATAACTAAATTTTTAAGTTTTAAATGTCCAGCTAAACTCATCGCCTCATGACTTATTCCTTCCATTAAGCATCCATCTCCAGCTAAAACATAAGTTTTGTGATTAATTAAATCTTTACCTAATTTATTTTTTAAAATTTCTTCAGCTATTGCAAAACCAACTGCATTAGATATACCTTGTCCAAGTGGACCTGTTGTAGTTTCAATACCTGTTTTCGGATGATATTCAGGATGTCCAGCACAAATAGAATTAAGCTGCCTAAATTTTTTAATATTATTAATTGATATGCTTTTATATCCAGTTAGGTAAAGCAAAGAATATAAAAGCATAGAACCATGACCAGCAGACAAAACAAATCTATCTCTATTTAACCAATCTGGATTCTTTGGATTAAATCTTAAAAATTTTTTGAATAACACTGTCGCAACATCTGCCATACCCATTGGCATTCCTGGGTGACCTGAATTTGCTTTTTGAACAGCATCAATTGATAAAAATCTGATGCAATTAGCTAAATCATTGTGTAGTTTGCTCAAAATTATCCTGACTAGACTAAGAAGAATCTATTTAATAATATAAACATATATATATGAATTCTATAAACGAAAAAGAAAAAAAATTAAATATTGCATTAGAGGAATTAAAAAATTTAGATCTTACAAATCCTGAATTACAAAAAAATATCGAAAATTTAAGCACAAAACAAAATCAATTAGAAATTGAAAAAATACAGATTGAAGAAAAATATAAAACCTTACTCGAGGAACATGAAAATCTATCAAAAAAACTTGAGGATTTAAAAAATAAAGAAAAGCTGGAAGAAAGAAAACAAATTGAATTTTCTGAAAAAATTGACGAGCTTAATCAAGAAACTGATACACTATTGGATGAAATAGATAAATGGCAAATGTAAGTATAAAATTTAACAATAAAGAGTTTTTGCTCGCTTGTGAAGATGGACAAGAGGAGCACTTAGAAGAATTGTTAATTCAGATTAACAAAAAGTTTAATAATTTAAAAAATGATTTGGGAAATTTGGGTGAAAATAAATTATTATTAATTACAGCTGTAAAAATAATGGATGAATATTACGAAACTAAGAAAAAAGTAGATCAAAAAAAAGAAGAATTAAATGATCTATCAAAAAAATTTAAAGAACTAAAATCTTTGATTTACGATTATAGAGACACAAAAGAATCTGAAATTGAAAAACTAAATCTTGATCATGAAAATTTAAAACAAGAAATTGACGATAATCAAAAAAAATACGAAAATTTAATTGATGAAGCTGCTGATCAAATATCAAATTTTGTAAAAAAAGCAAAATTAGAAAACATTTCAAACTAGGTCTGTGAGTAAATCTAAGCTAAGAAGTAAAATTTTAAATCTTAGAAAAAAAAATTTGAATAAAAAAATTAGTCTTAATCCTGACAGAATTTATCGACATTTAAAAAAAAATAAAATTAATTTCAAAAATGTAGGAGGGTATTACCCTTGTAATCATGAGATTGATGACTTGGATATACTCTATTTTTTAAGAAACAAAAAAGCAAATATTTCCTTACCAATAATTAGAGAAAATAAACAAATGGATTTTTTTGAATGGACAAATAAAGATCCTTTAAAAATTAATAAGTATGGAATCGCTGAGCCAACTTTGGGAAAGAAAATTTACCCAGATATAATATTTGTTCCTTTAGTAGCTTATGATCTTGATTTGAATAGATTAGGCTATGGTGGAGGATTTTATGATCGTTATTTAGAAAAAGTATCTAAAATTAAAAAAATATTTAAAATTGGATTAGGATTTTCATACCAGGAGATAAAAAAAATACCTATCAACAAGTATGATAAGAAACTTGATATAATAATAACTGAGAAAAAAATTATACAATGAGAATTTTGTTTTTAGGAGATGTTGTTGGAATTTCAGGATGTTCTAAATTAACAAGCAATTTATTAAATGAAATTGATAAAAACAAAATCGATTTTGTAATAGTAAACGGTGAAAATGCAGCAGCTCAAGGCGTGGGGCTAACTGAAGAAATATGTAAGGATTTTTTTAATTGTGGAGTTGATGTTATTACAACCGGTAATCATGTTTGGGACCAAAAAGAAATTATGGAATTTATTGATAAAGAAGAAAGATTATTAAGACCTAAAAATTTATTTGAACCTGCACCAGGAAAAGGTTTTCAGATTTATAAAACAAAGAATGATATAAAAATTGGAGTTCTTAATTTGATGGGCAATGTTTTTATGAAAAAGTGCGAAGACGTTTTTGAAGTTTCTCAAAAATTTTTAAAAGAAAATGAAATGAAAAAGGATTTTGATTTACTTGTAGTTGATTTCCATGGTGAAATTACTAGCGAAAAAAATGCTATAGGACATTTATTTGATGGAAAAGCAACTCTCGTGGTTGGAACCCATACTCATATTCCAACAAATGATGCCAGAATACTTAATAATGGCACCGGATATCAAACCGATGCAGGTATGTGTGGGGACTATGATTCAGTGATTGGAATGAATAAAGAAAATTCCTTGAATAGATTTTTAAAAAAGAATTCAGTGAAACACTTTCCCGCTACTGGAGAAGCTACTTTATGTGGTGTTATAGTAGATTGTGATATAAAAACAGGTTTAGCAATAGACATCAAAAGCTATGTATACGGAGATCAACTAAAAAATATTTAAAGATCATGGCAGGACATTCACATTGGGCAGGAATAAAACATAAGAAAGGTAAGGCTGACAAGCAAAGATCAAAGATATTTTCAAAATTATCTAAAGAGATTACTGTTGCGGCAAAACTTGGTGACAAAGATCCAGCAATTAACCCCAGACTAAGATCTGCAGTACAAGCTGCCAGATCTGCAAATATGCCTAAAGAAAATATTGAAAGAGCAATAGATAAATCTTCTGCAGCCATAGGAGCAAATTTTGAAAATTTAAGATATGAGGGGTTTGGACCAGAAAAGATTGCTGTTATAGTTGAAACTTTAACAGACAACAAAAATAGGACTGCATCAAATATTAGAACTATTTTTCAAAAAAGTGGTGGGAGCTTAGGAACACAAGGTTCAGCATCTCACAATTTTCAACAATTGGGTATAATCAAAATTGATAAAAAAGAGATATCTGATGAAAAAATTTTAGACTTAGCGATTGAGTCAGGAGCTGATGAATGTTTGTCTTATGAAGATTATCATGAGGTCCAGTGTCAAATGAGTGAAATATATAATGTAAAAAAAAATCTTGAGAAAATTATTGTGAATTTTATTTCTACAGAAATTGAATGGGTCCCGTTAAATAGTGTTGAGATAAATAAAGATAATAAAGAGAGCGTAGTGGATTTTTTAGATACTCTAGAGGAAGATGACGATGTCCAGAACGTTTATTCAAACGTTAATTTAGGTGGTATTTAATGATGATTATTGGAATTGATCCAGGCATCTCAGGTTCAATCTGTTTTTTTCAAGATGGTATAATAAAAGATGTAATTGAAATGCCAACCATGACAGATGGTAAGAAGAATAAAAGACAAGTAAATGGTGCTCAAATATTAAATGAAATTAGTGAAAGGATAAACAAATTAGACAAAAAAAACATAAAAGTTGTAATTGAACAAGTTTCTGCAATGCCTGGACAAGGCGTTACCAGTATGTTTAATTTTGGTCAATCTTTTGGTATTTTAAAGGGAATATGTAGCGCAATGCATTTACCTGTTTATTATGTCAGGCCCGCTAAGTGGAAAAAATATTTTAACCTTATTAATTCAGAAAAAGATGCGAGCAGGACAAGAGCTATTGAAATTTTTCCGTATTTTTCATCACAATTGTCAAAAAAAAAAGATAACAACAAGGCAGATGCTATTCTAATAGCTAGTTTTTTCTACGAAACTTATCAAAAAGAAGAATAATCAATTTAAATTAAAAGACAAAATCATGACACATTTACGTGTGATGAGTAAGCATGGAAGCAGATATAGCAGCAAAAGCAGTTGAATTAGGAACAAATACTGATTTTTCATTATTCAGTTTATTTTTTAGAGCAGACATAATTGTTAAGTCTGTAATGATTATATTAATATTGTGCTCAATATATTCTTGGGCTGTAATTATAGAAAAGTTTCGATTATTTAAAAAAATAACTAAATCTTCTGAGGAATTTGAAGAAAAATTCTGGAATTCAAAATCTGCTGAAACTTTTTACAATAGTTTACCTAGTAAACTTGAGGATCCAATGTCACTTGTGTTTCAAGATGCAATGGAAGGATTGCTTAAAAAAAAATCTAGAACCAATATTAGTGAGAGAATGAGCGCATCTTTAGAAGCTGGAATTGAAAAACAAATGACAAAAATTGAAAAAGGTTTTACTTTTTTGGCAACAGTAGGCTCAACTGCACCATTTATTGGTTTGTTTGGAACTGTTTGGGGAATTATGAATTCTTTTCAATCTATAGCTATTTCAAGAAACACAAGTCTTGCGATAGTTGCGCCAGGAATAGCCGAAGCTTTATTTGCAACTGCACTTGGTCTGTTGGCTGCAATACCAGCAGTAGTTGCTTACAACAAATTTAATAATGACTCAAAAAAATATTCTGAAAAATTAGAAAACTTCTCTAAAAGATTTTTAACTATAATTTAAAAAATGGCTTTTAAATTTAATCGCTCATCAAAAGAACCCATGAGTGAAATAAATGTTACTCCATTCGTTGATGTTATGTTGGTATTATTAATTATATTTATGGTAACAGCACCATTGTTAACGGTAGGTGTTCAAGTTGATTTACCAGAAAGTTCGGCAGATTCTTTGCCAGAAGAGACAGAACCTTTAACACTTTCAATCAATGCAAAAGGTGAAATTTTTATTCAAGAAGCAAAAGTTGAATACGATAATATTATTGCAAAAGTTTTAGCGGTTTCAAAAAATAGAACTGATACCAGAATTTATGTTAGGGGTGATAAAACTATAAATTATGGGAGAGTTTTAGAAATAATGGGATTACTATCAGGATCTGGTTTTACTAAAGTAGCATTGATTTCAGAACCGTATAAACAAAGGTAATTAAAGTGAATAGAAGTTTAATTATTTCTTCTGCTTTACATGCTTTGTTAATTTTCATTACAGCTATGAGTTTACCTTTTTTGGCAAAGAAACCACTTGATATTCCACCAATAGTTTCAGTTGAGTTAATTCAAATAGCAGAAAAAACCAATATTCCATTTGCACCTAAGGCTAAAAAAATAATTGAGAAAGTAAAAGAAAAAGAAAAAAAACTTGTTTCAGAACAGGCTCCACCAAAAAAAGTAGAAAAAACGAAAACAAAAACTGTCCTTGCTCCTGATCAAAATAATAAAAAAATTGAGAATGAAACACCTGAGGCAATTCCACTTCCAGAAAAAACTTTAAAAAAGGTTGAAACAAAAGAGGAAAAAAAACAAAATCCTGAAAAAGTAGACGATGAAGTTAAACAAGTATCAGAATTTGAAAAAAAAGATTTGTTTGATCCAAATAATATTGCTGCTTTAATTGATAAATCAAAAGAAGAGAGTGCAGAAGTTTTAAAAACAAATGATGACATTACTCAAGATCAAGAAAGGAATGTAGAAAACACAGGTCTTACACTAAGCGAAGAGGATGCTCTTAAGGCACAAATATTTGGGTGTTGGAGCATTCCATTAGGATTACCATACAATGAAAATTTATTGGTAAGAATAAAGTTAAAATTAAAACCTGATGGAACAGTATCAAAAACAGAAATTTTGGACCATGCAAGAATGAATAAACCAGGCCAAGGATTTTACAAGGTTTTAGCAGAAAGTGCTTTGAGAGCTGTCAAGTTATGCCAACCATTAAGAGTTCCAACAAGTGGATATGAAAGATGGAAAGAATTACAATTAAATTTTGATGCAAGAGAGATGTTAGAAGGGTAGTATACTTAAATGACAAAAAAAATTTTAATATTATTATTCATATTTATACCTATCAAAGCAAATGCTTTAATTGAAGTTGATATAACTAGGGGAAATTTAAATCCACTTCCATTAGCAGTTTCTCCCCTATCAATTGATGAAGAATCTAGAAAAGGTTTTGAAAAAATACTAAAGAAAGAAAATATTGGCTCCGAAATATCAAATATCGTTGAAAATAATTTAAGAACCTCGGGATTATTTAATCCTCTAGACAAAAAGGCTTTTTTACAAGCTCCTGATATTGCAAATTTAAAACCAAGATTTGAAGATTGGAATTTAATTAAAGCGCAAGCACTTATCACTGGTAAAGTAAATTATATTGACGATAAATTAAGAGTTGAGTTTAGATTATGGGATGTTTTAGCTGCCAAAGAAATGATGGCTTTAGCTTTTACTACAGTTCCTAATAATTGGAGAAGAGTAGGGCATATTATTTCTGATAAAGTTTACGAAAGGCTGACGGGAGAAAAAGGTTATTTTGATACAAGAATAATTTATGTCTCTGAAGAAGGACCAAAAACACAAAGAATAAAAAAATTAGCAATCATGGATCAAGACGGAGCTAATAATAAATTTTTGACATTAGGTAATGAGTTAGTTTTAACACCACGATTTAATCCAGCAAGTCAAATGGTAACCTATTTGTCTTACTTTAAAAATATGCCAAGGGTTTATTTATTAGATATAGAAACTGGAACTCAAGAGGTAGTTGGAGATTTTCCTGGAATGACATTTGCACCACGTTTTTCACCTGATGGTAAAAAAATAATTATGAGTTTTGCTAAAGACGGAAAGTCAGATATTTACACTATGGATTTAGAAAATAGAATTGTTGAAAAAATTACCAATCATCCATCAATTGACACCTCCCCATCTTATTCTCCTGATGGAAAATATATTACATTTAATTCTGATAGAAGTGGTTATCAGCAAATTTATGTAATGAAGAATGATGGAAGCGATGTAAAAAGAATTTCTTTTGGTAACGGTTTATATGGAACACCTGTATGGTCTCCTAGAGGAGATTTAATTGCATTTACAAAATTACATAAAGGTAAATTTTATATAGGCGTAATGAGGACTGATGGTAGTGGTGAAAGGTTATTAACTGAAAATTATTATCAAGAGGCGCCATCTTGGTCTCCAAATGGAAGGGTATTAATATTTTATAGAGAGACAAAAACCAACTCCAAAGGAGAAGGGTTTTCAGCAAAATTGTGGTCTATAGATTTAACAGGTTATAATGAGAGACAAATAAAGACACCAACAGATGCTTCAGACCCATCATGGTCATCTTTATTAAGTAATTAAAGATTAATTTTTGTAAATTTCTTGATTTTTAGACTTGAAACCTTTATCTAGTTGTGAAAAAGTTAAGAAATTGAAATTAGCAGCAAGGAGCAATTTAATGAGATTAAACAAAATTTTTAAAAACACACTTTTAGTATTAGCAGCTTGTTTAGTGCTATCTGCATGTGCAACTAAAAAAGAAGTGGCAACAGACATTCAAGGTCAAATGCAAGGTGATGTTTACACAGGAACAGACACAGTTGAATACTTAGCTGATGGTGTTCCAGACAGAGTTTTCTTTGCAACAAATGAGTCGATATTAACAACTGCATCAAGAGAAACTTTAAGAGCCCAAGCAGCTTGGTTAAGAAAGAATCCAAACATAAATGTAGTTCTTGAAGGTCATGCTGACGAAAGAGGAACAAGAGAATATAACTTGGCTCTTGGTGAAAGAAGAGCAAATGCAGCTAAAGACTATTTAATGACTTATGGAATATCTTCTGACAGAATTACGGTATTAAGTTATGGTAAGGAGAGACCAGTTGACTCTGGTTCAAACCCATTAGCTTGGTCAAAAAACAGAAGATCAGTAACTGTTAAAGCAAATTAATTATTTAAAATTTAAGACCCTAAATCCATTAAAGGTTTTAGGGTCTTTTTTTTGCCATTTTTATAATCATAAATCTAATTTAAATGATGCTTGTATTTAAATTAGTAATTTTAAAATTATTTTTAATCTTAAATTTGTTTTTTATTAATATTTCTTTTGCAGATAATCATAATATCTATGAAACATTAGAAATTATAAAAAATGATCTTAAAACACTTGAAAGAGCAGTTTATTCTGGATCTATAGAAGTGAAAGCAAGCACTAATGATAGTTCGGTTTCAAACTTAGACCAAAACTCAGAAGATGTTTTAACTAGACATTTACTAAAATTGTCAGAAGTTGAGGATCAATTTAGAGAACTCACTAATAAGTTTGAAGAAATTAATTTTAAGTTGGATAAATTATCTACCCGTGTTTCAAAAATTCAAGCAGATAACCAAATAAGATTTCAAGATATAGAGACAAACATTAGCTCTGGAAATATAAGTAGCGTAGAAAATCAATTAAGTTCAAAACCAAAGACTGATGAACAAAAAGTTTTACCTGGTAGTTCACAACCCCAAGATTTAGGAACAATTTCATATAAAGATACTGAGACAAATGAAACTTCACAACAAATTCAATCTGTAGATACTACAGCTTCAATTGTAACAGAAACTTTTCAGTCAGAAGAAAAAATACTTCCTCAAGATTTAAATCCAGTGGAGCAATATGAATTTGCAACAAGTTTTTTAAAAGTTGGAGACTACAGTACAGCAGAAAGAGCTTTTAGAGAATTTGTTATATCTAACCCCGATCATGAGTTAGCGGGTAGTGCACAATACTGGTATGCAGAAACATTCAGAATTAGACAATTATATACTGATGCAGCTTCTGCTTATTTAGAGGGTTACCAAAAATATCCTAAAGGAAAAAAAGCTCCAATTAATCTATTAAAACTTGGAGTATCAATGGTTCAAATCGGTGAAAAAGACCAAGGATGTAAAATGATAAATGGTGTAGAATTACAATATCCTAATGCAAATCAGTCTGTAATACAAAAAGCAAAATATGAGTCCAAAAAATTTGAATGTATCAAACAAGACTCATAAGTTTTTATTAAATCAATTAAAAGATAAACAAACTTCTAAAATTTATAAAAAATTTGAAAAAAATCTTAAATTAAACGAGGATTTTATAGTTGCTGTCTCTGGTGGACCAGACAGTCTAGCTTTATGTTTTTTATCAAAAATTTATTCGATAAAAAATCATATAAAAGTAAAATATTTACATGTTGATCATAAACTTAGAAATAATTCAACAAAAGAGGCACAATTTGTAAAATTGCTTCTAAAAAAATTGTCTACCAATCTTGAAATTTTAACCTGGGTTGGAAAAAAACCAAAAAGCAACATCCAATCTATTGCAAGAGATAAAAGATATGCACTGATGATAAACAAGGCAAAAAAGTTAAAAATAAATAATATTTTATTAGGTCATCATAAGGATGATTTAATAGAGAATTTTTTTATTAGAATTTTAAGAGGCAGTGGTTTAAATGGTATGGTGTCATTTGATCAAACAACCGATCTACAAAATATTAATTTGATAAGACCTTTGTTAAATTTTTCTAAAAAAAATCTAGAACATATTACCAAACAAGTTTTTAAAAATTATGTTGAAGATCCATCGAATAAAAATTATGAATTTAAAAGAGTTAAAATTAGAAATTTTATAAAAAACTTGGAATTAGAGGGATTAGATAATGATAAATTTAATCTAACGATCAAAAATTTAAAATTTGCTAACCAGTCAATTAAATATTTTGTAGAAAAAAATTTAAAAGACAATTCAACAATTTCAAATATTAATAAGTTTGTTATTTTGAATAAAAATTTTTTTTTTCAACCAGAGGAAGTAGTGTTTAGGTCTTTAACAGAAGTGTTAAAAGCTGTTGGTAAAAAATACTACCCAGTACGAGGAAAAAAAATTGATAACTTAATTTATCGAATTAAAAATGATAACTCATTCATGACCACTTTAGGAAACTGTTTAATAAAGAAGGTAAATAACTCAGTTATAGTATCAAAAGAGCGTTAAAGTTGATGAAATAACTGATATTTTGTCACTTGTTAATTTAATAATAATTCTTATTTTAAACCTATGAATTTAAAAAATCTTGCAATGTGGGGAATAATAGTTTTCTTAACCATTGGTCTTTATAACATGTTTAAAAATCCACAGTCTAATGTTAGAGGTGGAAATCAAATAATATTTTCAGATTTTTTAAATTCGGTAGAGGACGGTGAAGTTCTAAAAGTTGAGATCCAGGGAAATAACATCAAAGGTACTTATTCGAATGGAAACTCTTTTTCAACTTATGCACCTAATGATCCAAATCTTATAGAAAAATTATCAGAGAAAGGTGTGAGTATTTCAGCAGCACCTTTAGATGAAAAAATGCCTTCATTGTTTGGCGTCCTTCTTTCATGGTTCCCTATGTTATTACTTATTGCAGTATGGATTTTTTTCATGAGACAAATGCAGGGTGGCAAAGGTGGAGCAATGGGATTTGGAAAATCAAAAGCTAAAATGATGAATGAACTAAAAGGAAAGGTTACTTTTAATGATGTTGCTGGTGTAGAGGAAGCTAAAGAAGAAGTAGAAGAAATGGTAGAATTTTTAAAAGATCCTAAAAAATTTAGTAGGTTGGGTGGTAAAATTCCAAGAGGAGCTTTACTTGTTGGTCCTCCAGGAACCGGTAAAACTTTATTAGCAAGGGCAATTGCGGGCGAAGCTGGTGTTCCGTTTTTCACTATTTCAGGTTCTGATTTTGTTGAGATGTTCGTTGGAGTAGGAGCATCTAGAGTAAGAGACATGTTTGAACAAGGTAAAAAAAATTCTCCATGTATTATTTTTATAGATGAGATAGATGCTGTTGGAAGAAGTAGAGGGGCAGGTCTAGGAGGTGGAAATGATGAGAGAGAACAAACCTTGAACCAGTTATTAGTTGAAATGGATGGTTTTGATACAAATGAAGGTGTCATAATTATAGCTGCAACAAACAGACCAGATGTGCTCGATCCAGCTTTATTAAGACCAGGAAGGTTTGATAGACAGGTAGTGGTTTCAAACCCAGATATTATTGGAAGAGAAAAAATTTTAAAAGTTCATGTAAAAAAAATAAAAATGGCGCCAGACGTTAATTTAAGAACAATTGCAAGAGGCACGCCAGGATTTTCAGGTGCTGATCTTGCAAATATAGTTAACGAAGCAGCTTTGTTAGCTGCGAGAAAAAATAAGAGAATAGTTACATTACTAGAATTTGAGGAAGCAAAAGATAAAGTTATGATGGGTGCTGAAAGACGTTCAATGGTAATGACAGAAGATGAGAAAAAACTAACCGCATACCATGAAGGTGGACATGCTCTAGTGTCGTTTAATATGCCAAGTTATGATCCTATTCATAAAGCTACTATTATACCAAGAGGCAGAGCTCTTGGAATGGTAATGAACTTACCTGAAAGAGACAAACACGGTTACTCAATAAAATATCTAAAAGCGAGACTAGCTGTTTGTTTTGGAGGAAGAGTAGCTGAAGAATTAATTTTTGGAAAAGATAATATATCTACAGGAGCAGGTGGAGGAAATGGTTCTGACATTAACCAGGCTACACAGTTAGCAAGAGCAATGGTAACAAAATATGGAATGAGTGAAGAAATGGGTCCAGTTGAGTATGGGGAAAACCAAGAGGAAGTGTTTTTGGGAAGATCAGTTACTCAAACTCAATCAGTATCAGAGGAAGTTGCTCAGAAAATTGATAAAGAAATAAGAAAGCTCGTAGATGAAGGATATAATAAAGCAAAGGAAATTTTAACAGAAAAAATAGATGATCTACATAAAATTGCAAAAGCTCTAATAACTTATGAGACTTTAACTGGTGAAGAAATAGAGAATATAATTAATAAAAATTTATATCCTAAAGATAAAATTTTAGATAATCCAGAGTCAAAAGATGATCAAGATTCAGCTTTGGGCGCGATGGGTTTGAAACCAAAAATTGTTCATTAATAAATAATGCCAAGATATTACACAAGAGCGTGTAATTTCTACTTTGGCAAACAATCAAAAATTTTAGTAAATAAAAAACAATCTATCCCTTTACATCGGATTAAAGAAATATCCTTTGACCATATCGAGATAATTACAAGAAAAAAAATTAGAAAAATTTCAATAAATAAAATTAGAAATTTACCAAAAGAATTAAAAACAAAAATAAATTCAGATTTAAAAAAAATTAGTTCAAAAAAAAAAAATTTTTCAAATTTAAATTTTAAAAAAATTCCAAATATTTTGGGAGTATTAAACCTTACACCCGACAGTTTTTCGGATGGAGGAAAATTTAATAAAAAAAATAAGGGCATTACTCATGCCATGAATTTATACAAAAGTGGTGCATCTATAATAGATGTTGGTGGGGAATCTACAAGACCTGGTTCTAAGCCTGTAAATGAAAATAGAGAATGGAATAGAATTAAAAAGATATTAAAATTAATTGTAAAAAAAATACCAATATCTTTAGACACAAGAAAGTCCAGCATTATGGAAAATGGTATTAGAATGGGAGTTAAACTTATTAATGATGTTTCAGGATTAAGTTATGATCCCAAAACAATAAATATTTTAAAAAAGTATAAAATTCCATTTGTAATTCAGCATTCAGTTGGGACGCCAGAAAATATGCAAAAGAAAGCGAAATATAAAAATGAATTATTAGATATTTATGATTATTTTGAAGATAAGATTAAGTTAATAAGATCTAAGGGTATTAAACATAATAATATAATTTTAGATCCTGGAATTGGATTTGGAAAAAATTTGAAACATAATATGAATCTTTTAAGAGGTGTTTCTATTTTTCATTCATTGGGTTTTCCTATACTAGTAGGCAATTCAAGAAAAAGATTTATTAAAGATATATCAAAAAAAAATGATAGCAAAACAAGGATCGGTGGAACCATGGCTTCTTCAGTATATCTTTTAATGCAAGGAATTCAGATTTTAAGAATTCATGATGTTAATGAAGTTAAGCAAGGTATTAAAGTTTTTAACGAGATAGTCAAAAATTAATGACAAAAAAATATTTTGGGACAGACGGAATAAGAGGAGCAGTTAATAGCAAATATATAAATGGAGATATGTTCTTTAAATTTGGACTTGCTAGTGGAACATACTTTAAATCTCAAAAAAAAAGGAAACAAACAGCAATAATTGCAAAAGATACGAGATTGTCAGGATATACACTTGAGCCAGCTCTTGTTTCAGGTTTGGCTTCAGCTGGTATGCATGTTTATACCCTTGGACCCTTACCAACTAATGGTTTGGCTATGCTAACAAAAGAAATGAAGGCTAATATGGGAATTATGATCACCGCCTCTCACAATCCACATTTTGACAATGGTTTAAAATTGTTTGGTCCTGATGGATTGAAATTATCAGATAAAATAGAAAAAAAAATTGAGGGACTTATAGATAAAAAAATCTCAAAAAACCTCTCACATTCTGAAAAATTAGGAAGAGTTAAAAGATTAGAAACAGGTACAAAAAAATATATTAAAATATTAAAAAAAAATTTCACTAAAGAGTTCAATTTAAGAGGACTAAGAATAGTAATCGATTGTGCAAATGGTGCTGGTTATAAGGCAGGTCCTGAATTATTGAAATCATTAGGAGCTAAAGTCATAGCAATAGGAGTTAAACCAAATGGTTTAAACATTAATAAAAAATGTGGATCAACTTTTCCAAGAAAAATCAGATCTGCTGTAAAAAAATATAAAGCACATATTGGAATATCTTTAGATGGGGATGCTGATAGAATTATAATGTGTGATGAAAAAAGCAATATAATAGATGGAGATCAAATTATAGCTGCTTTAGCAACAAGATGGAAAAACAAAAAAATGTTAAAAGGGGGAGTTGTTGGAACGTTAATGTCAAATTATGGGTTAGAAAAATATTTTAAATCAAAAGGAATAAAATTTCTAAGGGCAAATGTTGGAGATAGATATGTTAAAGAAAAAATGCAGAAATATAATTTTAATTTAGGTGGCGAACAATCTGGACACATTATTTTAGGTAAATTTGCAACTACAGGAGATGGTTTGCTAGTAGCTTTAGAAGCTCTTTTTGCTTTAAGAAAAGGAAAAAAGGCAAGTGAATTTTTTGATCAATTTAAGAAAACACCTCAGCTTTTAGAAAATATCGAAGTTAAAGATAAAAATATAATTAATAAACCAGAGATAAAAAAAATCATAAAAAATGCAGATAAATTAATCAAAGGTAATGGAAGAATTTTAGTAAGAAAATCAGGAACAGAATCTAAAATAAGAGTAATGGGAGAAAGTGAAAATAAAGCTCTTTTATACAAATGTGTAAATATGATTATAAAAAAAATTAAATAAATTGAAACCAAAGTCCAAAATTTTAATTATTGCAGGATCTGATTCATCTGGTGGAGCAGGTATTCAAGCTGATATAAAAACTGTTACTGCTCTAGGTTCTTATGCAATGACAGCAATAACAGCAGTTACTTCTCAAAATACTACAGGTGTAAAATCAATTGTTGGAATTAATCCAAAAGAAATTTTTAATCAAATTATTTATAGTTGCAAAGATATAAGACCTGATGCAATAAAAATTGGTATGCTACATTCTTCAGAGGTTATTAGAATGGTACTGAAAGCTCTGGATGTAATTAAAGTTAAAAAAATCGTATTAGATCCAGTTATGGTTGCTAAAGGAGGGGCTAAACTTATAGATACTAAAGCTATTCAATTATTAAAATTAAAATTAATTAGAAAAGTATCACTTATTACCCCAAATATCCCAGAGGCAGAAATTTTGACCAAAACAACAATTATAACAAAAGAGGATATGATTTTTGCTGCTAATAAACTTATAGGATTAGGAGCCAAAAATGTACTTATAAAAGGTGGTCATTTAAAACATAAAAATGTAATAGATATTTTAATAAACAAAAAAGACATAAAGATCTTCAAAAGCGAGCGTCACAAAACGAAGAATACCCATGGTACAGGTTGTACATTATCTAGCTCAGTTACAACTTTTTTATCATGTGGAAAAACAGTAAAGAAATCTTGTGAGCTTGGAATTAAGTATGTAAATTCTGCAATTAAATCAAACCCGAAATATGGAAAAGGTCATGGCCCAATTAACCATCTCACTTCCTTAAAAGTAAACAGAAAATTTAAATAATGAAAAATATAGTCGTTGTTGGATCTCAATGGGGTGACGAAGGTAAAGGAAAAATTGTTGATTGGTTATCTGAACAGGCTGATGTAGTAATAAGGTTTCAAGGAGGTCATAATGCTGGCCATACTTTAGTAATTGATGGCGTTACATATAAATTGAGATTACTGCCATCTGGAATAGTTAGAAAAGGTAAAATATCAATTATTGGCAACGGAGTTGTTGTAGATCCATGGGCTCTATTAGAGGAAATAGAAGAAATAAAATCTAAAGGCGTAGAAGTAAATGTAAATAATTTTATTATCTCAGAGTCTGCAAATTTAATTTTGCCTTTTCATAGAGAAATGGATGAGATTAGAGAGGATGCAGCAGGAAAAAGCAAAATAGGAACTACAAGACGTGGAATAGGACCTGCATATGAGGATAAAGTTGGAAGAAGATCTATAAGAGTAATGGATCTAAGGTCTGAAAAAAATTTAGATCAAAGACTCGATTCCGTATTAGTTCATCATAATGCGATTAGAAAAGGTCTAGGAAAAAAAATTTTTGAAAAAGACCAGCTTAAATCTGATTTACTTAAAATAGCACCCAAAATATTAGAATTTTCTCAGCCAGTTTGGCTAAAGATTGATCAATTTAAAAAACAAAAAAAGAAAATTTTGTTCGAAGGAGCCCAGGGTATTTTACTTGATGTAGATCATGGAACTTATCCTTTTGTAACTTCATCTAATACGGTTGCCTCAAGCGCAGCTACAGGAACTGGTTGTGGCCCTAATTCAATAAATTATGTTCTAGGAATAACAAAAGCTTACACAACAAGAGTTGGGGAAGGTCCTTTTCCTACAGAGTTAACAGATGATGTTGGTGAACTTTTAGGAACACGTGGAAAAGAATTTGGAACTGTTACAAGTAGAAAAAGAAGATGCGGATGGTTTGATGGTGTTTTGGTAAGGCAAACTATTAAAGTTTCAGGTATTGATGGTATCGCTTTAACAAAATTAGATGTACTTGATGAATTAGATGAAATTAAAATGTGTGTTGCTTATGAGCTTGATGGTAAAAGATTAGATTATTTACCTGCTGCTGTAGAGGATCAAATAAAAATAAAACCAATTTATGAAACTTTTCCAGGTTGGAAAGTTTCTACAAGTGGAGTTAAAAATATGGACTCGTTACCTGAAAATGCAAAAAAATATATTTTTGCTGTTGAAGATTTTATTGGTGCAAAGGTATCAAGTATCTCTACTAGTCCAGAAAGAGATGATACTATTTTAATTGAAAACCCTTTTGAAGTTTAATTTGCGGGTAAAAGATTTTTTGATTTAGCTAATAAAAGCATATGCTTTTGAAGTTTTTCAAATGCTTTATTTTCTATTTGTCTAACTCTTTCTCTGCTAATTTTATATTTTTTACTTAAATCTTCTAGTGTAGTTGGGTCATCATTTAGTCTTCTTGAGTATAGAATTTCTCTTTCTCTATCGTTAAGAACTTTAATAGAGTCTTTTAATAAATCTTTTCTTTGCTCCATTTCCTCGTGCTGAGCAAATTTTAAATCATGATCAAGTTCTTTATCAACCAACCAGTCTTGCCATTCATCACCATCTTCTCCAACTTGAGCATTAAGCGAAAACTCTTTTCCAGAAAGTCTTCTATTCATAGAAACGACTTCTTCTTTACTTACATCGAGCTTATTAGCTATATGATCAACGTGTTCATCTCTTAAATCTCCTTCAGTTTCTGGAGAAATTTGATTTTTAATTTTCTTTAAATTAAAAAATAGTTTTTTTTGAGCAGTAGTAGTTCCAATTTTGACAAGGCTCCAAGATCTTAAAATATATTCTTGAATAGAAGCCTTAATCCACCACATTGCATAAGTTGCCAATCTAAATCCTTTTTCCGGTTCAAATTTCTTGACAGCTTGCATAAGACCTACATTTCCCTCTGAAATCATTTCATTAATAGGCAAACCATATCCTTTGTAGCCCATAGCAATCTTTGCAACTAATCTTAAATGACTAGTAACTAGTTTTTCTGCAGCTTTAATATTACCAGTCGTTTTCCAATTTTTTGCTAGCATATATTCTTCTTCTGCAGCTAACATCGGAAATTTTTTAATCTGCTCTAAATATGCAGATAGTCCACCTTCATTAGAAAGGGTTGGCAGATTGTTACTCATTGTTGTGCTCATAGAGGTGTTTATTTAATTAATTATACCTAATTTTCAATAATTTATTCTTCAGTGTTTCTAAGCATTTTTAGAATATTATTTAGATCTTGTGGCAAAAGTGAGGAAAAAATCATCTCTTTCTTAGTTCGTGGATGTATAAATCCTAAAGTTTTTGCATGCAGAAATTGTCTATTTAATTTAGTAATTGAATTTTGGATATCTAAATCAATATTTTTTAACTTTTTATATTTTTTTTTATATTTATCATCTCCAACTAGGCTATTACCTTTATAATTCATATGAACTCTTATCTGATGTGTTCTTCCTGTTTCTAATTTACATTCAACTAAACTTAAGGTTGGTGTTTTCTGATTTTCAAAAATTTCAAGTGTTTTATAATTTGTTATAGCTTTCTTACCTTTAGAACTACTAACTTCCATAAGTTGTCTATTTTTTGAACTTCGAGTTATAAATGTCTCAATTCTTCCTGAGGAGGGTCTTAATTTTCCCCATATTAAAAGTTGGTACTCTCTTATAATTGTATGATCACTAAATTGTTTTGATAAATTTTCATGAGTTTCATTGTTTTTTGCAATTACAACTAAACCAGATGTGTTTTTATCAATTCTATGAACAATTCCAGGTCTTAACTCGTCACCTATATTTGATAAAGAATCTTTGTTATAATGCATTAATGCATTAACAATTGTCTTATCATAATTTCCAGCTCCTGGATGCATGATTATTCCGGCAGGTTTATTAATTACTAATAGATCATCATCTTCGTATATTATTTCTAATTTAAATTCGTAAGGTTTAAGGGATGCTATTTCAGGCTCTGGAATCTTAAGATTTATAGTATCACCAATTGAGACTTTTTTTGACGGACTTTTAATTATTTCATTATTTAGTGTTAACTTTTCTTTTAAAATTAAATTTTTAATCCTAGTTCTACTAATTAATTCCTCTCTTTTATTAATTAAAACATCAACCCTTAAATTCTTCTCATTCTCTTTGACTATAAAATTAATGTTTTTTTCCATAAAATATAATATTAATACTATATGCGCTTGTAGCTCAACTGGATAGAGCGCCTGACTTCGGATCAGGAGGTTCTGGGTTCGACTCCTAGCAGGCGCACCAATTTATTCTCCCATGTTTATCAAAGTTCCTTTTTCTCTTGCTTTATCGAAAGAGTAATAAAATACGGATATTGATAAAATTAAATAAAACCCATTAAGATAGACTGCATTTATTATATTTTCATAATTGACTGTTCCATTAACTAAAATATTTCTAGTCTCCTCAAAAATATATACTAATGGCAATGCGAAAGCGATTGATTGGAATATTTCTGGTAATATTTCAACTGGATAGTAAATACAGCCAAAAGGTGCTAACAAAAACATGGTAGACCATGCAATATTTTCAAAAGATGGACCAAATCTTAATAATCCTGCTGACACAAGTAGACCAAGCGTAATTCCAAATAAATATAAACTTAAGAAAAGAAAAGCCAAAGGAAGACCAAGTTTTAACAATGAAATTCCAAACAATGGAGAAGTTAACAATATTGCTGGTATTAAACCAATTAAAGCTCTAATTAAAGCTGTTAAAACTAAAGAGATAATTATCTCACTAATTTTCATAGGAGCAATAAATAGGTTTGTAAAATTTCTGCTCCAAATTTCCTCCAAAAACAACATATTAAAGCCAATACTAGTTCTAAATAAAAAATCATAAAGAATTGCACATGAAAGAATAACTCCTACCGCACCACTGTAGTAAGTGCTATGAGCTGCAAAAAAATTAGAAATAAATCCCCAGAGAGTAATTTGAATTGAAGGCCAATAAATTAAGTCTAATATTCTTGGAAATGATCTAGTTATTAAATAAAAGTGTCTTAAAAAAAGACCATAAATTCTCATTAAATTCATTTTTATTTTCTCGCAATTTCTAAAAATACTTCTTCTAAATTTCTTCTTCCATACTTTGTTATTAACTCTTCAGGAGTTCCTCTATCCACTATTAAACCATCTTTCATCATTAAAACAGAACTACATAATCTTTTTACTTCTTCCATATTATGAGAGGCAAGCAAAACTGATATTTTTTTTTCCTTTTTGTATTCTTCTAAAAACGATCTTACAAAATCACCAGTTTCAGGATCTAATGAAGCAGTGGGTTCATCCAACAAAAGTACCGTTGGATCATTTATTAAAGCTTTAGCAAGACTTACCCTGTTTTTTTGTCCAGAAGAAAGTTCTCCAGTAATTTTGTTTAAAAGGTCTTTTAACCTAAGTTTATTT
>CACKXG010000012.1 GCA_902604035.1 uncultured Pelagibacteraceae bacterium | reverse complement strand
CAATTTAAATTTTTCTTTTATTGATTTTATTATGTCTAAGTAGGGCATACCTGGTTTTACCATTACCATATCAGCACCTTCTTTAACATCTAATGCAACTTCTCTTAAAGCTTCATCAGAGTTTCTATAATCCATCTGATAAGTTTTTTTGTCTCCTTTTAACGAACCTTTAGATCCGACTGCATCTCTAAAAGGTCCATAAAAGCTTGAAGCATATTTTGCAGCGTACGATAATATTTGAACGTTTTGGAATTTATTTTTATCTAAAGCTTTTCTTATTTTTCCTATTCTGCCATCCATCATGTCTGAAGGAGCCAGTACATCACAACCCATCTCAGCTTGTAGTAATGACTGATTGATCAAAATCTCAATTGTTTCGTCATTTAATATAGTTTTAGATTTGATTAAACCATCATGACCATGTGATGTATAAGGATCTAAAGCAACATCACACATTATACCGATTTGGTTTTTGTATCTTTTTTTGACTTCTTGTATCGCTTTACAGACTAAATTATTTTCATTCAGTGATTCTGTTCCCAATTCATCTTTTTTTGAGTTTTGTGTCTTTGGGAAAAGAGCTATCATTGGTATTCCTAATTTAATTGCTTTATCCACAATTTGGCTCAATCGATTAATTGTATACCTATATACTCCTGGCATTGATGAAATCTCTTGCCGTTTATTTGAGCCTTCAATTAAAAAAATAGGTAGTATAAAGTCATTTGGACTTAAGGTGTTATCTTGAATCAATCTTCTTGACCAAGATTCTCTTCTACTTCTTCTGAGTCTAAGACTAGGATATTTACCAATAATCATGTTTTAATTTACTTTTAAATTGCGACAAATGTAATATACACATATACAAAAAAAAGGGTAGAAAGCAATCACGATGGCGACAGAAAACTCAAAAGTTATAGATTTAAATGTCAAAAAGGAAGATAGAATTTTAGACTTTAGCGATTTCCAGAAACAAGAAATTAAGTTTGATATAGAAAAGTTACAAGAAGCTTATCATCAAATAGTTAAGATTAAAAAATTTGAAGACGCAGGTGTTACGCACTTTGGTGCTATATCTTTAACACAGGTACCTGGTGATCCAGATTCAATCAAAGGTAATAAAGCTCGTGGAGTATACTGGACTAAACCTGATAAATCAGGAAAAGAAGTTTCTAGAGATGAAATTATTGATGAAGCATCTTACTCAGAATTTATAAAAGATTATGACAATACATACTTTAAAGAAGTTTATGATGTCCTTTCAAAAAAATATAAACTTGGAAGAGTTAGAATTCTTTTAAAAGAGCCAAGATCAACTTTAAGTTGGCATAGAGATCCTGAACCAAGATTACATATACCTATTATAACAAACCCTGGTTGTTTAATGGTAATTGATAATGTTGCAAAACATATGCCTGCTGATGGTTCAGTTTGGGTTACAAACAACACTAAATATCACAATGCATTTAACGGTGGAGAAGAGAATAGAATACATTTAGTTGCTTGTGTTTTAGATTACAAATTTAATTAATTTGAGAAAAATATTTATTTCATCAGATCACGCTGGATTTAAATTAAAAGAGACAATCAAAGATTATCTAAGGAATAAAAAAGTAAAATTTGAGGATCTTGGTCCCAAAGATGATAGCAGCGTTGATTATCCCGACTATGCTCATAAAGTTGCTAGAAAAGTCAAATCAAGTAAGAGCAATGTTGGTATTTTAGTGTGTGGATCTGGGACTGGTATGAATATTGCGGCAAATAAGCATAAAAATATTCGCGCAGCACAATGTTTTAATCTAAAATCAACTAAATTATCCAGATTGCATAACGATGCAAACATCATTACATTAGGGTCAAGGTTGATAACCAAAAAAAATGCTTTGAAATTTATAAGTGTTTTTTTAAATACAAAATTTGATGGTGGTAGACACTTGAGAAGGGTTAAGAAAATATAATTATGTCGAGCGAGAAAAGTTATTTAAACGATAGTTATAAAAGTTTTTTTGAGGATAGTTTATCTGTAAAAGATCCAGAGCTTTATAAAGCTATTAAAGATGAATTAATCAGACAACAACAACATATAGAATTAATTGCGTCTGAAAATATAGTATCTCAAGCAGTATTAGAGGCACAAGGATCAGTTTTAACTAATAAATATGCCGAAGGTTATCCTGGCAAAAGATATTATAATGGTTGCGAGCACGTTGATGTGGCAGAAAACCTTGCCATTGAAAGATTAAAAAAATTATTTAATTGTAAATTTGCAAATGCTCAACCACACTCAGGTGCACAAGCCAATGGAGCTGTATTTTTAGCTTTGTTAAGCCCGGGTGATACATTTATGGGCATGAGTTTAAATTCAGGTGGTCATATCACTCATGGATTAAAAATTTCAATGTCTGGTAAATGGTTTAATGCTATAGGCTATGATGTAGATAAAGAATCTGAGTTGATAGATTATGATAATGTTGAAAAACTTGCATTAGAACATAAACCAAAATTAATCATTGCGGGTGGGAGTGCTTATTCTAGAGTAATTGACTTTAAAAGATTTAGAGAGATTGCAGATAAAGTTGGAGCATACTTGATGGTTGATATGGCTCACTTCTCAGGATTAGTTGCTGGTAAAGGATATCCTAATCCTTGTGATTATGCTCATGTGGTCACTTCAACAACCCACAAGGTTTTTAGAAGTGCAAGAGGAGGAATAATTTTAACTAATCACGAAGAACTTGCTAAAAAATTTAATACTGCTGTTTTTCCCGGTTACCAAGGTGGACCTTTAATGCATATTATTGCTGCAAAAGCAGCTGGCTTTCTTGAAGCGCTACAACCAGAATTTCAAGATTATATTAAATCTGTTTTAGCAAACGCAAAAATGTTGGCAGAAACTTTAAAAAATAATGGGTTTAAAATTTATTCAGATGGAACAGATACACATTTGATGTTGGTTGATTTGAGACCTTATAATGTAAAAGGAAATCTTGCAGCAGAGAGTTTGTCTAGAGCAAACATTACATGTAATAAAAATGGTATTCCATTTGATACAGAAAAACCGATGATTACATCTGGAATAAGATTAGGAACTCAAGCGGCCACAACTCGTGGATTTGGTTTAAATGAGTTTAAAACAGTAGGTGAATTGATAACAAAAACTCTAAAAGGTTTATCTGAAAACCCAACAGATAACAGCAAAATAGAAAACGAAGTAAAAAATGAAGTTATTTCTTTAACTTCTTCATTTCCGATATATAAGAACCTTTAGGAAATGATTTGTCCGTGTGAAAAAAAAGGTGATACATCTGTTGTAGACTCACGTCCAACTGAAGATGGTACTGCAATAAGAAGAAGAAGATTGTGTATATGTGGTGAAAGATTTACTACATTTGAGAGAATTCAATTTAGAGAATTGATGGTTGTTAAAAAAAATGGAAGAAAATCATCATTTGATCGTGATAAATTGTCTAAATCTATTTACATAGCTCTAAAAAAAAGACCAATAGACACGGCTACAATAGAAAAATTCATTAGTAATATTTCAAGATCTTTAGAAGAATTAGGACAAGGAGAGATATCAACAAATACAATTGGGACAATGGTTATGGATGGATTAAAAGATTTAGACCCAGTTGGATATGTAAGATTTGCATCTGTATATAGAAACTTTAGAGAAGAAAAAGATTTCGTACAATTCGTGGACAAGCTTGATGTCTACAAAAAAAGATAAATTTTCATCAAAAGATAAATTTTATATGGAATTAGCCTTAGACTTGGCTAAATCTCGTCATGGACAGACTGGATCAAATCCTTCTGTAGGTTGCGTTATTGTCAAAAATGATAAAATTATTTCTATAGGACAAACTTCATTTAATGGAAGACCACACGCTGAATTTAATGCAATTAAAAATAGTTTTGAAGAATTAGATGGTTCAAAAATGTATGTTACTTTAGAACCATGCTGTCATCATGGTTTAACACCACCATGTACTAACGCGATAATAAAATCAAAAATTTCAGAAGTTATATATGCTGTTACCGACATAGACAAAAGAGTAAGAAATAAAAGTTTTAAAATTTTAAAGTCAAAAAAAATAATTGTAAGAAAAGGTTTATTAAAAAATAAAATTGAACGTTTTTATTTACCGTATTTTTTTAATAGAAAGAAAAAATTACCCTTCGTCACTGGCAAAATAGCTATTTCAAAAAATAATATTATTTACAGCAAGAACCAGAAAAAGATTACAAATTCTTATTCAGATCAGTTTACACACATGCTGAGATATCAAAATGATAGTTTGATGATTACTCACAAAACACTAAATAAAGATAATCCAAAATTAAATTGTCGTTTGAAGGGTTTTGAAAAATTTTCTCCAAAAAGAATTATTTTAGATAACAAGTTAAATTCTAAAATAAACAGTTATATAATAAAATCCTCTAATAACAAAAATACTATAATTTTTTATAATAAAGCAAACAAATTAAAAATTTCAAAATTTAAAAGAAAAGGAATTCATCTAATTAAATCTCGAATTGATCGAAATAACAGATTTGATATTAAATTAATTTTGAAAAAATTACATAATTATGGATGCAGAAATTTACTAATTGAAGGAGGAGATAAATTAACAAATTCACTGATTAAGAATAAAATTTTTAATAAATTTTATTTGTATAAAAGTCCAAAAAATCTCTCTAAAAACTTCGAATATTTGAAATTTAGTAGTCAAAATATATTAAATCAAAAATATAAAACAAAAATTAATCTAAATCTCAATTTACGAAAAGACAGAATAACACTATATAGTTAGAAAAAATGTTTAACGGAATAATTTATAACCAAGGTACTATTACTAAAATTATTAAGAGACCTAAAGGTCTTAACATTTTTGTTAAAAGTAATGTTAAAGTATCCACTAAAGATATGGGTTTGTCAGTTGCATGTGATGGTGTTTGTCTCACTCTAATTTCATATAAATCCAAAATTATGGAATTTTATCTTTCGAAAGAAACGATAATTCGATCAAAATTCAAATTTTTAAAAATAAAAGATAAAATAAATTTAGAATTACCTTTAAAATATGGGACAAAAATTTCAGGTCATATTTGTCAAGGACATGTTGATACTGTTGGTAAAGTATTAAGTATTAAAAAAATTGATAAATCATTTCTTTTTGACTTTGATTTACCTAAAAAGGAAAGAAAACACTTAATAGAAAAAGCGTCAATCTGTGTGAATGGTATTTCTCTTACAATTTCAAAAGTGACTAAAAAAGGTTTCCAAATTTGGATTATCCCACACACCTATAAAGAAACAAATTTATCAACTTTAAAAAAATCTAGTTTAGTCAACATAGAGATAGATATCTTGTCTAAATACGTTAGGAACTATTTTAATGGAAAAAAATAACTTTACCTCAATAGAGTCAATTATAAGCGTAGCCAAAAAAGGTGGTATGTTTATTTTAGTAGACGATGAAAAAAGAGAAAATGAAGGAGATTTAGTTATTTCAACATCAGACTCAAATGCAAAGAACATTAACTTCATGGCAAAATACGGGCGAGGTTTAATTTGTTTAGCACTTGATTCGCTTCAAGCAAAAAGATTAAATTTATCTTTAATGTCTCCAGTAAATCAATCAAGAAACAAGACGGCTTTTACAATTTCTATTGAAGCAAAAAAAGGAATAACAACAGGTATATCTGCTAAAGATAGAGCGAAAACGATCAAAGTTGCTTCAAAAAAAAATGTAAATAAAAATGAGATTGTTTCACCTGGTCACGTGTTTCCAATTATAGCCAAAGATGGTGGAGTGCTTGTTAGAGCAGGGCACACTGAAGCTTCAGTTGATATATCTAAGCTAGCAAAAAAAAATAACTCTGCTGTAATTTGTGAAATTATGAATGAAGACGGAACAATGGCCAAAGGTCAGGATTTATTTGATTTTGCAAAAAAACATAAATTAAAAATTGGAAAGATAGAAGATCTGATCGCATATAGACTAAAAAAAGAAAAGCTTATTAAACTTAAAAAGCAAAGCAAAATTGATGTAAAAAATCAAAAATACAATATTAGAATTTATGAGAATCTTTTAGATGGCTCAGAACATTTTGCATTAATAAAAGGTAAAATAAAAAAAGGTATTACTCCAAGAGTAAGAGTAATTTCATCTAATGTCGTTCAAAACTATCTAATAAATCAATCGCTACCAAATTCATTTAACAAAACTTTAAATTACTTTAAAAAATATCAAAATTGCGTTTTAGTTTTTATCAAAGATTCAAATTTAAAATCAGTAACTCAGACTTTAAAAGATTATAAAAACAAAGATTTTTATAAAAAAGGAAATGACAAGTTAATAAGAAATTATGGTATTGGAGCTCAAATTATTAAAGACTTAAAAATTAAAAACATGATATTAATCACCAAATCACCAAAAAAAGTTATTGGGCTTGATGGTTATGGTATAAAAATTACAAGACAGGAATTAATTTGATGAAAAAAAAATATTTAATTGTTGTAGCAGATTATTATAAAGATATTGCTGATGGATTAATAAGCAGTGCTTTAAAAATAATTCCAAAAAAAAATATAATAAAAATTATTAAAGTACCTGGTGCTTTTGAAATTCCAGTTACAATTTCTAAAAATTTAAAAAAATATGATGGTTTTTTAGCTCTAGGATGTGTAATTAAAGGTCAAACTCCTCACTTTGATTTTATTTCTCAAGCTTCAACAGATGCCATAATGAAATTATCTTTGGATAGTAAAAAACCTATTGGAAATGGAATAATTACCTGTCTAAATATGGCTCAAGCAAGAGCAAGAAAAAAAAAGGGTGCTGAAGCTGCAGAAGCTGTGATTTCAGTTTTGTCTCAAAAATGAGAACTTATTATAATCCAAAAAATAACCCTAGAGTTATAATTATTCAGAAATTATATGGTAAATTTTATAATGAAGATAATGATTTAGATTTTCCAAAACACAGATTTAAAAAATTTATTAAAGATATTGTTTTAGGAACGATAGAAAGAAACGATCTTATTTTAGATGAATTAAATAATAAATTAGGTGATGAATTTGTATTTGAAAAATTAGACAAAGTTTTTCAAACAATTTTAAAAGCAGCAACTTATGAATTTATGTATAAGCCAAATTTATCTATAAACATAATTATTAAAGAATATTTAAATTCATCTAATTTTTTTCTTGAAGTTTCACAAACAAAGTATCTTAACGCTTTACTAGATAATGTCGGAAAAAAATTAAGATCTAACAATGCATGAATTTGATCTAATAAATAATTATTTTTTTAAAATAGCTAAAAAAAATAAATCTGCTCTTAATCTAAATGATGATGTGTTTTTTGATAAAAAAAGAGGTGTTGTTATATCTGTTGATACATACAATATTGGTACGCATTTTTATGATTTTAAATCCCCAGATTTAGTAATTAAAAAAATATTAAGGTCATCAATTTCTGATTTAATTTGTAAAGGTGTTTCTCCAAAGTTTTATTTTATTTCTGGCTCTGGTAATAAAAAAACATTTACAAAAAATAATTTATATAAAATTTCAAAGTCACTTAATTCAGAACAAAATAAATTTAATATTAATTTGTGTGGTGGAGACACAACTTTTTCAAACAAACTAAGTTTCACTATTACCTCAATGGGATACTCAAATAAAATAATTTATCGTAATAAAGCTAAATCAAATGATGATATTTATGTGACTGGAAATTTGGGAGATAGTTATTTAGGACTCAAAGTATTAAGTAATAAAGTTAAATTTAAAAATAAAGACAAATTATTCTTTGTAGATAAATATTACAAACCAGACTTACCTTTAAATTTAACAAAATATTTATTAAAATTTGCTAATAGCTCTATTGATGTTTCAGATGGATTAATTGATGATTTAGCAAAAATGATTAATAGACAAAGTTTATCATTTCACTTATTTGAAAATAAAATACCTGTTTCCAATAAATTGAGTAATTTAATTAAAAAAAAAAAATTGAATAAAATTAATTTAATTTCTAATGGAGATGATTATCAGGTATTATTTACTGCAGATATTAATAAAGCTAGAATCATTCAAAAAGCCTCTAAAACAACAGGAATTAAAATAACTAAAATTGGTAAAATTATATCTGGTAAAGATAAATCTTTGATATTTGATGAAAAAGGCAAGCAAATACAAGCTAAATCCAAAGGTTATATTCATCGGTTTTAGAAGTTAATCGTTGTCTTTTCTATCTTTTTTTGTATTGTGCGGGCTTAAAAATTTAACAACCAACAACTTAAGGTTAATATGAGCGGAACAGTCGAAACAATACTATTATACACAATTGGAGCTGGTTTATTATCTATCGTTTATGGATTTTTAACTGGTAAAAACATTCTTAATTCAAGCGCAGGAAATGCAAAAATGCAAGATATTGCATCTGCAATTCAAATTGGTGCAAAGGCGTATTTAGCAAGACAATATAAAACTATTGCTATTGTTGGTGCTGTAGTTTTAGTTATTGTAAGTGTTGCATTCAGTCCATTAGTAGGTCTTGGTTATCTAATAGGTGCTGCTTTATCAGGTATTGCAGGTTATGTTGGAATGTTAGTTTCTGTAGAAGCAAACGTAAGAACAGCTGAAGCATCTAGAAAAGGTTTAGCTCAAGGTCTTTCAGTCGCTTTTAAATCTGGTGCTGTAACTGGAATGTTGGTTGCCGGTTTAGCTTTATTAGCTATAGCTGTTTATTATTATATATTGTTGAAATCTAATGTTGAAGAAAGAGAAATTGTAAATGCTTTGGTTGCATTAGGTTTTGGAGCTTCTTTAATTTCTATTTTTGCAAGATTAGGTGGAGGAATTTTTACAAAAGGTGCTGATGTAGGTGCTGACTTAGTAGGAAAAGTTGAAGCTGGAATTCCTGAGGATGATCCTAGAAACCCAGCTGTAATTGCAGATAACGTTGGTGACAACGTAGGAGATTGTGCTGGTATGGCCGCTGATTTATTTGAAACTTACGCCGTTACAATTGTTGCAACAATGGTTTTATCATCAATTTTCTTTGTTGGTGATCTAAATATGATGATTTACCCTTTATCCATTGGTGCTGCATGTTTGTTAACATCTATTATTGGAACATTTTTCGTTAAACTTGGAAGGAGTAATAACGTTATGAATGCTCTGTATAAAGGATTTGTTGTCTCTGCATTAGCATCTTTAATCATTTTATGGCCTGTTACAGATCATGTAATTGGTTTTACAAGTGAATATACAATAAATGATAAGACTTTTAACGGAATGGATCTATATTATTGTGGTGTTGTGGGCTTAGTTATTACTGGATTATTAATTTGGATTACTGAGTACTATACTGGGACAAGTTATAGACCAGTTAAATCTGTTGCGTTATCATCAACAACTGGTCATGGTACAAATGTTATTCAAGGTTTAGCTGTTTCTATGGAAGCAACTGCTATACCTGCGTTGATAATCGTCGCAGGTATTCTAGTTACAAATACTATTGCTGGACTTTTTGGAATTGCAATTGCAGTAACTACTATGCTTGCATTAGCTGGTATGGTTGTTGCTTTAGATGCATACGGACCTGTTACAGATAATGCTGGTGGTATTGCTGAAATGTCTAATCTTGATAAAAAAGTTAGAAAAACTACAGATGCTTTAGATGCTGTAGGAAACACAACTAAAGCTGTTACAAAAGGTTATGCAATTGGGTCTGCTGGTTTAGGTGCATTAGTTTTATTTGCTGCCTATACAGAAGATATTAAACATTTTTCAAAAGAAGCAGGATCTGCATTAGAAGGTATCGTAGTAACTTTTGATTTATCTAATCCTTATGTGGTTGTTGGTTTATTAATTGGTGGAATGTTACCATATCTTTTTGGATCAATGGGAATGCAAGCTGTTGGAAGAGCAGGGGGAGCTGTTGTTGTTGAAGTTAGAAGACAATTCAAAAAATTTCCAGGTATAATGAAAAGAAAACAAAAACCTGATTATGCTAAGTTAGTAGATTTACTTACTGTAGCAGCTATAAAGGAAATGATTATTCCATCTTTATTACCAGTTTTGTCGCCAGTAGTTTTATATTTTATAATTTTATCAATTGGTGGACAAGTAGCGGCTTTAGCTGCAGTAGGAGCTATGCTGCTTGGTGTTATAATTACAGGTCTTTTTGTTGCTGTTTCTATGACTGCAGGTGGTGGTGCTTGGGATAATGCAAAAAAATATATTGAGGACGGCAATCATGGTGGAAAAGGTTCTGAGGCTCACAAAGCTGCAGTAACCGGAGATACAGTCGGAGACCCTTACAAAGATACAGCTGGACCAGCAGTAAACCCTATGATTAAGATTACCAACATTGTAGCTTTGCTTTTACTTGCTGTTATCGCTGGCTAATTTCTTTCCGTTTTTTGGCCCTCTGTCCAAGAGGGTCATTAATTTTTTGTCTCATACTAGACATAAATTCATAAATAAATGAATTTTTTTTAAATCCCGCTTCAGTTGTCGTTTCAACAATTTTTATTTTTTTCATATCATCTTTATTATAAAAATCTTTTTTTTTTAAAATTCCATAATTATCTATTTCTAAAACCAAAACATCATTTTTAAAAATTTTCATTCTGCCCATATTTTTAATTTTTGATTGAGTTTGTTTTCTCTCTATATATATCCAAACATCATTATTGAATTTACTTGTTGTTGAAGGGTTTCCTAATATTGTTTTTATATCATTTATGTTACTTTTATTAATTATTAGCATTTCTTGTTTTTTTTCCAAGAAAGGTACTCCGTGATGTTTTACCACTTGTTTCAATGAACAATTTGAAACTATAAAAGATAAAATAATTATATATAATAATCTAATCATGAATGAAAAATACATATATATTTATAACAATTTAATAAATTACACTAGAAATAAAGAGTTATATAAAAACCTTAATCGTAAAGACAATTTTGCTGATCGTTTAACTCTTTTTTTGCTACATTTTTCATTTTTTGTTAAAAATTTTAAAAGTGAAGAGAATAAAAATATTTTGCAAGAAATTTATGATTTCAATTTTAGACAGCTTGAATTGAGCATTAGGGAAATAGGTTACGGGGATCAGTCTATAAATAAAAAAATGAAAGATTATATTAATCTATTTCATTCTATGGTCTCAGAAATCCATTTTTGGGACAGTCTATCAAAGGCAGATAAATTGAAAAAAATCTCCTTTTTTTTAGTAGATTTTCAAAATAACGAGGATTTGCTTGATTATTTTGAAAATTTTAACATTAATTTATCAAAAAAAACTTTGAATTATTATTTAAAAAGTGTAAGTAACCCATAATTATGGCTGTACCAAAACGCAAACAAACACCTTCCAGAACAGGAAAGAGAAGAGCACAAACAATGAAATTTTCAACTAAAAATATAGTTGAGGACAAAAAATCAGGTGAATATAGACTTTCTCATCATCTTGACCTTAAAACTGGTATGTATAAGGGAAGACAAGTTTTAGACCCAAAAGAATAGTATATACTAATCTATAATGTCAGATTTGATTAAAATTGCAGTTGATGCAATGGGTGGTGATGGCTCACCAAAAAAAATAATTGACGGAATTATTTTAAATCATTCTTTAAATAAAAATAATTTTTTTAAAATATTTGGTGACAACAACAAGATACATCCCCTAATTAATGGAAAAATTTCTGAAGAATTTTTTCAAATAATTCACACAGAAAAAAAAATTGAAAGCACAGATAGTCCTCTAGAGGGTGCAAAAAGAGGTAAAGATACAAGTATGTGGCTTGCTATTCAAAGTGTTAAAGATAAAGAAACGGATATTGTTATATCGGCTGGGAATACTGGAGCTTTACTAGTTGTATCAAAATTAAATTTAAAAATGATAGAAAATATAGACAAACCAGCTTTATCTGCATTATGGCCAAATAAAAAAGGAATGAGTGTTGTATTGGATCTAGGAGCAAATATAGAATGCAGTTCTAAAAATCTATTAGATTTTTCAATTATGGGTTCATCTCTATATACCTCGCTATATCCAAATGATAAACCAAATGTTGCATTGCTAAACATTGGTTCAGAAGAATTGAAAGGAAATGAAATTATAAAAGAAACTTATCAATTATTAAATGAAAAAAAATCAGATAATTATAATTTTGCAGGATATATTGAAGGAAATCATCTGATGGATGGTGAGGTTAATGTTATTGTTTCTGACGGATTCACAGGAAATGTTGCATTAAAAACAGCAGAAGGTACAGCAAACTTTATAACAAGTGAATTAAAAAATGCTATGACAGGAACATTTTTAGGTAAAATTTCGTCTTTATTAAATATATCAAATCTAAAAAAATTTAAGAAAAGACTAGATCCTAGACTATACAATGGAGCTATCTTTATTGGTTTGGATTCTCCGGTTGTTAAAAGTCATGGAGGAACTGATTATATTGGTTTTTCAAATTCTTTAGATGTTTGTCATAGAATTGTAAAAGGTAATTTGATAGAAAAGATTAAGCAAAATATTTAATATGAGAATTAATTTAACTAAAAAAGACTTAGTTAATTTGGTTTATATGCAGCTTGGTTTTTCAAAACAAATATCAGAAAATTTGATTGATGATTTTTTATCAACTATAGTTACTAACATCAAAAACGAAAAAAAATTGAAATTATCTAAATTTGGAACTTTTTCTATTAGACAAAAAAAATCTAGGATTGGTAGAAACCCAAAAACCAAAGAAACAAAAGTAATTTCAAGCAGAGATGTCGTATTGTTTAAGCCATCAAAGGAATTTAAAGAATTTGTCAATTTAAAGGATAATGGATAAATCAAATAGTGCTTACAAAACTATTGGAGAAGTAGCTAAAATATTAAATCTTAAATCAAATAATAAAGGAGTTTTACCGACACATGTCATTAGATTTTGGGAAACTCAATTTAAACAAATTAAACCAAAGATATTAAATTCTAATAGAAGATATTATGATGAAAAAACAATAAATCTTCTTAAAAAAGTTAAATTTTTACTTAAAGATCAAGGTATGACAATAAAGGGTGTAAAAAAAATATTAAATAATGAAGATTCTTTAAAGCTTGACGAAATTGCAGATAAATCTATAAGGACTGAAAATTTAAGAAATAAGTTACTAAAAATTTCAAGTAAATTAAAAGAATTAAAAAATGGCAAAAAAAACGCACGTTAAAGTAAGAATGGTTCCAGAGGCTAAACCTGATAGCCCTTACTTCTATTATGTAAAAAAACCAGCTGGAGGTGAGAAGGCCAAAGTTAAACTTTCAGCAAAGAAATACAATCCGGATACTAGAAAACACGAAATGTTTGTGGAAAAAAAGCTTCCACCACACAGTAAGTAATTATTTTTTTTTAAAGTTTCTTTTTTCGTAATCAATATAAGACAAAATCATATTTTTCCATATACGATTAGTAATTTTAGGATCAATATTTAGTTTTTTAGATTTTGAGTGAATTTTTTTAAGTATAAAATTGATACGTTTTTTATCTACTATTTCTTTTTTAAATTCTTTAAGCTTTAAAACTTCTTTTACAAGATTTGTTCTATATTTAATTAAAGATAATAACTTATTATCTAACTTATCTAATTTAGTTCTTATTATTTCTAATTTTTTTTTGTTTTTAGGCGACATTTAATTTATTGGTTTAATTAATAATTATTATATTTATTTAACCATGTACAGTCAGAATTATTCTTTAAATTCTCAATTAAAAATATGGATGATCACTTTATTAGTGATGATCATGCTTATTATTTTAGTAGGGGGTCTAACTAGATTAACAGACTCTGGACTATCTATTACTAGTTGGGAACTCTTTATTGGCTCATTACCCCCTTTAACAAATAATAAATGGATAGAATATTTTGATCTCTATAAAACAATACCTGAATTTAAAGAGCAAAATTTTAATATGACTTTAAATGAATTTAAAATTATTTTTTGGTGGGAATGGGCGCATCGTCAATTGGGGAGATTAATTGGTCTAACTGTTCTTTTTCCAATGATCTATTTTACAATTAAAAATGGTTTTTGGATTTTAAAAGAATATTCAATTATTTTTTTCTTAGTGTGTTTTCAAGGATTTATTGGATGGTACATGGTATCAAGTGGATTAATTGATAGAATTGATGTTAGTCATTATAGATTATCACTACACTTAGTTACAGCTTTTATCATTTTGTCTATAGTTTTTTGGAAATATTTAAATCTAACTGATATAAAAATTAATAATATTAATATTCAATTAAACCCAATTAAATTTTTTCTTTTATTATTATTTTTACAATTAATAATTGGAGCATTTGTGTCCGGTATGGATGCAGGAAAAATTTATAATACTTGGCCATTAATGGGCTCATCATATTTCCCAGATGACAGTGTAATCATTGATTTATTTAATCTCAAAGTATTTAATGATCAATCACTTGTTCAATTTATTCACAGAAATTTAGCATATTTAATTGTCATAATATATTTTTACATACTTTATGTTGTTTTAAAGAATGGAAATATAAATTTAAGAATTCCAATCTTCATTATTGGAATTTCTTTATTGTTTCAAATTATTTTAGGAGTTCTTACAATTTTATCTGGAGTAAAAATGATTTATGCATCTCTACACCAGATAAATTCTATTTTAATAATACTTTCTACTTTGTATTTTCTTTATATTACAAAATATAAAGAGGATATTTATTAGTTTCTATTGGTAGACATTAAATCCTCGAATTAGCTTACAGCTTTTAAATTACCCTTTGAAGATTTATTCAATGCTTGATCAAGATCCTCAATAATATCATCGATGTGTTCAATACCGATACAAAGTCTTACATAACTTTGAGTAACACCTGATGCAGCTAGTTCTTTCTCATTTAATTGACTATGAGTTGTACTTGCTGGATGAATTGCTAAACTTCTAGCATCACCAATATTAGCTACGTGATAGAACATTTTTAAAGACTCGATAAATTTTTTACCAGCTTCAATTCCACCTTTAAGTTCGATACCAATCATTGGTCCATTTCCACCTTTAAGATATTTTTTAGCTCTATCGGCAATGGGTTTATCGTGTTCTGTAGAATAAATAACTTTTGTAACTTCTTTATGTTTTTTAAGAAAATCAACTACATATTCGGCGTTAGCGCAATGTTGTCTCATTCTTAAAGCAACCGTTTCAAGTCCTTGAATTATTGCAAAAGCATTATCTGGAGCCAGAGCTGATCCTAAGTCTCTCAATAAACAAACTCTTGCTCTAACAGCGAAGGGGACATTAGCACCAGTTAATTCTGGTACAGCTTTTCCCCAAACAACACCACCATAACTTGCATCAGGTTCGTTAAATAATGGTTGTCTCTTAGAATCTGCAGTCCAATCAAAATTACCACTATCAACTATACTTCCAGCAACTGCTGTACCATGCCCACCTATATATTTTGTAAGTGAGTGAATTACTACTGCAGCTCCGTGTTCAATCGGTTTGCATATTACTGGTGCTGCTGTGTTATCCATGATTAATGGTATATTATATTTTCTTCCAATGTCTGAAACTTCCTTTATTGGAAAGACTCTTAAATATGGATTGGGTAGAGTTTCACCATAAAAAGCTCTAGTTTTATCATCTATTAACTTTTCAAAATTTTCAGGATTACTTGGATCTGCATATCTTATCTCTATACCAAGTTTACTAAGCGTATGTGTGAATAAAGATACTGTTCCACCATAAAGATCGGTTGAGCTAACTATATTATCACCGGCTTGGGCTACATTTAATACAGCAAACGTTGAAGCTGTTTGACCTGAAGATACAGTTACACATGACAGACCCCCTTCAAGAGCGGCAACTCTTTTTTCCAGGACATCATTTGTAGGGTTCATTATACGAGTGTATATGTTACCAAATTCTTTAAGAGCGAAAAGGTTAGCAGCGTGCTCTGTGTTGTTAAATTGGTACGATGTTGTTCTATAAATTGGAACAGCTACCGCGTTCGTCGCTGGATCACTCCTATAGTCACCACCATGAATGGCAATAGTTTCAGGGTTATTTCTTTTTTTAGTCATTTTACTCCTTTTTTAGTGCTTCAACATTATGTTAGGCGCACAATACAGTTCAAATGCCTACCGATTTTATTAATTTTATGAAATTTCCTTTTTAGCAGTTATATGCCCGCAATAGGATCAAATCGGCTAATGATTTCTAGCATATAAGCTACATATTTCAAGCTAAATATAAAATTGACTTTGTAATTATTAATAGTATTAATCCTCGCACAATGACAAAATTCACTAAAAAAGACCAATTAAATTCAACTTGGTATGAAATAGACGCGAAGAATGCAGTAGTTGGAAGATTAGCGACTGTTGTTTCCAATATCATAAGAGGCAAGAACAAAACTACATACACACCTCATATGGATGATGGTGACTTTGTTGTTGTTAAAAATATTGAGCAAGCAAAATTTACTGGAAAAAAATTTCAAGATAAAAAATATTATAGACACACTGGTCATCCAGGTGGAATTAAAGTTACAACACCTGAGAAACTTCATGAAAAAAAACCTGGAGAAACTTTAAAAATGGCAGTTAAAAGAATGTTACCTGGTGGAGTATTGGGGAGAAAACAATTAACAAAATTAAAAATTTATGCAGGCAATGAACACCCGCATTCAGCACAAAATCCAACTGTAATAGAGTTACATAAATTAAACAGTAAAAATATAGCTAGAAACTAAGATGGAAAATACTCAATCAGCATCAAAATCTCCAAAATTAAAATTAGATTTTAAAGATAGTAAATACGCTACTGGTAGAAGAAAAACATCAATTGCAAAAGTTTGGTTAAAAAAAGGTTCTGGCAAAATTTATGTAAATGGTAAATTATTTAGTGACTATTTTGCTGACGAAACTCATAAAATGCAAATTACAAGACCTTTTAAGATTATTAATCAAGCTACAGATTATGATGTAAGATGTAGCGTAAAAGGAGGTGGACCTACAGGCCAAGCAGGGGCTATGGTTCATGGTATTTCAAAAGCTTTAGTATTATTTGATGAAAATCTAAAAGCCACCTTAAAAACAGAGAAACTTACTACCAGAGACTCAAGAGCAGTTGAAAGAAAAAAACCTGGTAGAAGAAAAGCTAGAAGAAGCTTCCAATTCTCTAAAAGATAATTTTTTTTTAATTTTTAACTGTTATAATAAAAAATGCCTAAGCTTAATGCATTAGTTGCTGGATCAACTGGATATATTGGTGTTCAATTAATTAAATTATTAGTTAAACACAAACATATTAATATTAAACACCTTTGTGGAAACTCTTCTGTGGGTAAACACGTTAAATTTTACGATAAATCTTTATCTAAATATAAATTACCAAAAATTTTAAAATTTAATAAAAAATTATTAAAAGACGTTAATGTTATTTTTACTGCACTTCCAAATGGGGAAGCGCAGGATATATCTAAACATTTAAGCAAAAATCATACTCTAATAGATCTTGCTGCAGATTTTAGATTAGAAAAAGCTTCTGATTATTTAAAGTGGTATAAACAAAAACATCGAGCAACTAATTTAATAAAAAAAAGTATTTATTTACTTCCTGAAATTAATAGAAAAGAGATTAAAAAATATAATATTATTTCATGTCCAGGATGTTATCCAACATCAATATTGCTTCCTCTATTTCCTTTATTTAAGAAAAATTTAATTAAATTAAATAATATTATAATTGACTCAAAATCTGGATATTCAGGCGCTGGCAGAGGTGTTCACAAAAAATATAAAAACAAAAATCTATACGAGTCTTTAAGTGCATATGGAGTAGGCTTTCATCGTCATAATTCAGAAATAAATCAAATGTTAAGAAAATTTACTAAGAAGGAATTTAAATTTAGTTTTACTCCTCACTTATCACCAATGTTTAGAGGCATTTTAAGCACAATATATCTAGACTTAGAAAAAAATATTTCTCAATCAAAAGTATTAAACGCATTAACTAATTTTTATAAAAATGAGAAATTTATAAAAATATTAAAATTAAACTCATTATTAAGTACTAATGACGTAATAAATACTAACAATTGTTACATTTCAGTATGTAAATCTAAATATAGCAATAAAATAATAATTCTTTCAGCTATTGATAATTTAATAAAGGGTGGGGCAGGTCAAGCCGTACAAAATTTAAATAATAAATTTAATTTCCCTGAAAAGACTGGATTAAAATGAGAAGTTTTTTAATAATTTTTTTTTCGTTAATTTTATCCAATTGTTCACTAAATAAAGATTCTCAGTATTGGACAGAAAATTCTATTGAAAGTAAAACTAATCAAAAAAAATTAAATGAAATATTAAAAAAGGCAGATGATATAACATCAATGACATTAGAGGAATATGAGATTTATATAGATGACTATACAAAAAAGAGTAAATATCCGGATATAAGTAAATGAGTAAATTAATAAATATTGCCGTAATAGGGCTAGGTCAAGTAGGAAATTATTTACTTAATGAATTAAATACTAAAAAGAAAGATATAGAACTTAAAACAGGAAAGAAAATAAGAGTAGTTGCTGTATCTGCTAGAAATATTAATAAAAAAAGAAAATTTAAAGTTAATAAAAAAATATTTTACAAAAATCCTTTAGAAATTTTTAAAAAAAATAACATTGATATATTGTTTGAGGCTATAGGTTTATCAGATGGAATTTCTAAAAAGGTTGTAGAAACTGCTTTAAAAAATAAAATCCATGTTATTACACCTAACAAAGCTTTAATATCAAAACACGGTAATGAGTTAGCAAAACTTGCAGAAAAAAATAAGGTTAATTTGGAATTTGAAGCATCAGTTGCTGGAGGTATCCCAATATTAAGATCTATTAAAGAAGGATTAGCAACAAATAAAATATCAAAGGTTTATGGAATTCTTAATGGGACTTCAAATTACATTTTATCCGAAATGGAAAATTCAAATGATAATTTTGCAAATGTTTTAAAAAAAGCTCAGATACTTGGTTATGCCGAACCTGGTAATCCTAAATTAGACTTAAATGGTTTTGACGCGTTTGCAAAAGTTAGAATTTTGTCTGCTTTGGCCTTTAACAGTAAAATTTCAAAACATAAATGTTTAATGGAAGGAATAGAAAAAATTGAATTAAAAGATATTAAAATTGCAAATCAACTAGATTTAAGAATAAAGCTGTTGGGTATTTCAGAGTTAAAAAATAATCATCTTTTTGAAACCGTTCATCCATGTTTGGTTAGTAAAAAATCTTATATTGGTAATGTTAACGGTGTTATGAATGCAGTAATTCTGCAAGGTAAACCTGTTGGAGAAAGTTTACTGCAAGGTGAGGGAGCTGGTCCAGGTCCTACTTCTTCATCATTACTTTCTGATTTATTATCAATTTTGCGTGGAAATATAAAAAAACCTTTCGGTGTTAGCGTTTCTAAGCTTAAATCTTTAAAACCATATAATGTAAATAATTATGTAAATTCATTATATTTAAGATTTGAAGTAAAAGATAAGCCTGGTGTATTATCCGAAATCACTAATCGTTTAGCTAAATACAAAATTTCAGTTAAAAGGTTAATCCAGACACCTGATAAGAAAAATAATAAGGCAACAATAGTTATTATAACTCATAAAACAACTGAAACTAATATTCATAATTGCCTGTCTATTTTCAAAAAAAATAAAAATATTTTAAAAACACCAACATTAATTAGATTGCTTGGTTAATGGAAATTTATTTAAAACTTTTTGAAGTTTTATTTCCTGTATTCCTAATAGTAGGTCTTGGATATCATTTGGGTAAAAAAAATCCCGATTTTGATACATCATTTATAACTACATACGCTGGTAATTTTGGAACTCCAGCTCTCGTTATTTTTGCTATTACTGCAGGTGGAGTAACTTTTGAGTTATTTAGTGAATATTTTGGTTATGCAATTATCTTATTAACATTATTTGGGATTGTAGGTTTAATTTTTCTTATTCTTATGAAGAAAGATTATATTCGTGAATTACCAACATTTATCTTACCAAATACCGGAAATATGGGTATTCCGATTTGTTTATTTGCCTATGGTGAATTAGGAATGGGTATAGCAGCTGCAATTTCATCTCTTATTGTTTTACTCCACTTTACTTTAAATATTTTTTTAGCAAAAAGAGCCTTTGATTTTAAAACAATATTAAAAAGTCCATCATTTTACGCAATTTTAATAACAGTACTCTTTTTGTATTTTGAAATTCCATTTCCTCAATTTGTATTAAATACTGTAATGCTCTTAGCTTATGGAATGATTGTAATGATCCTTATGTCGCTAGGTGTTGCTCTTACACAAATGAAAGTATTTTCTTTTAAAGATGCATTAATAACTTCTTTTGGAAGAGTAATATTAGGTCCTATTATAGGATTTGGTGTTATAAAATTTTTTAATTTATCTGGTATACCAGCTGGTGTTCTGTTAATTCAGTCTTGTATGCCTAGTGCAATTTTGTGCTATTTGATTGCGCACATGTATTCTCCTAAAGAAATTGTAGATAATATATCTAGCACAATTGTAGTATCTACAATCATGTCCTTATTCACTATTCCGATTACATTATTCTTTGCTTTAAAATACTTCTATTAAGAGATATCCTTCTTTTATGAAGGCTATAATTTTAAATGCATCTGCTTGGATGATTGTTCCTGTAATGGATGCTTTTGCTAAATATTTAAGCTCATCTATGGATGTTTTGCAGATAACGTGGGCAAGATATTTTTTTACTGTAGTCTTTACATTATCCCTAATGCTTATCTTTTATAGGCATTCATTAGTTTGGACGAAAAAACCAGCCCTTCAATTAATTAGAGGATTAATTTTTGTTTTTTCTACTTATTTATTCTTTTATGCAATATCGGAAATTTCACTTCCTAAAGCCTTAACCTTAGCTTTTGTTGCTCCAATTTGTGTTACTGCCTTATCTCCATTTTTTTTAAATGAGAAAGTAGGGGTGAAGAGGTGGACTGCTGTATCATTAGGATTTATTGGAACCTTAATTGTAATCAGACCTGGCTTTATAGAGCTTAATTTAGCTACCATGGCTGCTTTAGGTAATGGAATTTGCTATGGGTTTTATCTTATTATCACAAGGAAGCTCAGTACCTCTGACAATCCTCTTTTAACCCTTTTACTATCGGGTTTAATAGGAACCATTATAATTAGCCTATTTATGCCCTCAGTTTGGGTTAATCCAACGTCAAATCAGTGGATTTTAATGGCTTTAATCGGCTTTATAGCGTCTGTAGCGCATCTTTTTCTCATATTATCACTCAAATACGCTGATGCTTCTAAATTAGCTCCTTTGGGCTATACTGAGATAATTACCAATATACTAATTAGTTATTATTTCTTTCATGAATTACCAGATAACTGGACTTATTTAGGTTTATTTATCATTGTTCTCAGTGGTCTATATATTTCTAGAAGAGAATATTTGCTTAATAG
>CACKXG010000011.1 GCA_902604035.1 uncultured Pelagibacteraceae bacterium | reverse complement strand
AAGATTTAAATAGTTTTTTTTATTTTCTGTTATAAAAATATTTTTTTCTTTTTTTCTTAATAAAACATTTAAATTTGTAATTGTTTCAATAGTATTACCAGATTTAGATACAACAATATTTAAATATTTTTTTTTATCTCTTTTTAGTGATGAATTTAAATTGTCTATAAAATAAAATTTTTTTTTGATTTTATGTTTCAAGAAATTATATATAGCTTGAGTGCCAAGTGTAGATCCTCCCATTCCTATTAATCTAAAATTTTTAGTATTTTTATATTTATTTATATTTTTTTTTTCAAAACTATCTCTATAATTGCTAGAAAGAGATTCAATAATCTGGCTTTTATTAGAAAATAAAAATTTAAGTTTTTGTTTTATTTTTGGATTATTCGTTTTTAATCTAAAATTTTTTAGACTTATACTTGAGGTTAGCATCAGTTTTTTTTGATTTTATCAATCAAAGACTCTTGAAAATTTTTTGAAGCATTTGAAGAAGCACTAGATTTGTTGTTTTTCTGTATCATTTCCTTAAGTGAATTTTGAGTAAACTCTTCATTTTCATTATTAGTGCTTGGAATTGGTAATTTATCAAAGTCAGGGGGCATTACTAAAGGTGATTTTTTTTCAACTAAAAACTCATCACTGTTATTTTTTTTGTTATTTTGAAATCCCTCTTTAACTGTTGAGCAAGAAAGTAAAATAAAAAAGATACAAATGAATAAAATATTTTTCATTTAAATTTTCTGTTTGTAAAAACTTAATTCAATTAATATCATAAAAAATACGCCTAGAGTAATGAATATGTCTGCTATATTAAAAATAAACCAATGAAAATTTCCTACATGAAAATCGATAAAATCTGGAACAGCTTTATAAAGTATTCTGTCAAAAACATTACCTAATGCTCCTCCAAAAATCATTATCAATGCAAATTTACTTAAACCAGAACTTTTTAAAATCATCACAAAAATTAAACAAATTATTAAAATTATTAATATTGTTAGCGAATTATATAATATTTCTTGATCAAAAGATAAAAGGCCAAATGCAATTCCTTCATTCCATATCAAATTGATATTCAAATATTTAGAAGAATATATCTCAGATCCAATCAATTCTTTATCTAGATTAATTATGTAAATTTTAGAAACTCTATCCAGTAAAAAAATTAGTAGAACTAAAAATAAATTGATAAAAAAATTTCTTCCTAAGTTTTTTATTATCATGGCTAATTCACAGCACAATTAGATCTATCACAAGCTGTTTCTTTAATCTTCCAACAAATCGGACACTTAGAGCCTTTTGCTTTACTAGTAATTACTGTTGTCTCAATATCACCTTTATAAGTAACTTCAGCTTTTGAAACAATGCAAAGCTCAGAAAAATCTGTATTTTCTGAAAGAATTTTTAATTTTTCACTTAATTGTATTTTTAAATGTGCTTCTAAGCTTGACCCAATTTCTTTACTGGCTCTCTTTTCTTCAATGCTTATGTTACAAATATCTCTAATTTTTATTAATTCGTTCCATTTTTCATTAAGTTTTTGATTTTTAAATTTATCAGGAAATTCTATAAATTTTTCAAGATGAATACTTTTTTGATCTTTAAATAATAATCGATAAATTTCCTCAGTAGTAAAAGACAATATTGGAGCAAACCACTTTAAAAGAGCATTTAAAATTATATTTAGAAGTAAAATTGTTGATTTTCTTTTCTCTGAGTCTTCGGGATCACAATAAAGATTGTCTTTTCTGATATCAAAGTAAAAAGCAGATAAATCTACAGTGCAAAAATTCAATAATTCTTTATATAAATTATGAAAATCATAATTATTAAAATATTTTTTAAAATTATTGTTTAAAATATAAATTTTATGAAGCATCAATTGCTCTAATTCAGGTAACTCATCTAAATCTACTTCATCAAGATTAGGTGATTTAAAATTATCATTTATATTTCCAAGTAAATATCTGAAAGTATTTCTAATTTTTCTATAAGATTCAGCATGCTGATCTAGAATTGAATAATCAATTCTTAAATCCTCTGCATAATTTGATGATGTTACCCAAATTCTTAAGATATCAGCACCATACTTTTTAAGGATGTCATCAGGTGCAATTACATTTCCTAATGATTTTGACATTTTCAATCCTTTACCATCTACAACAAAACCATGAGATAAAATAGACTCAAATGGTGCTCTACCTCTGGTTCCACATGACTCTAGAAGTGATGAATGAAACCAACCCCTGTGTTGATCTGATCCCTCTAAATACATTGATGCTGGCCATTTTAAATCTTCTCTTTTTTCTAAAACAAATGAATGAGTTGAACCACTATCAAACCAAACCTCGACTATATCACTTAGTTTTTCGAAATCCTCAGCTTTGTACTTATTTCCTAAAAATCTTTGAGGATCATCCGAAAACCAACAATCAGAGCCTTCTTTTTCATAAATAGAAGCAATGTTTTCAGTAACCTCATCATCAATTAAAATTTCATTTGTTTTTTTATTCACAAAGATCGGAAGAGGTACTCCCCAAACTCTTTGTCTTGAAACACACCAGTCAGGCCTTGTTTCAATCATTGATTTTAATCTTTCTTTACCTTTGCTTGGGTAAAAAGTTGTTTCATCAATAGCCTTTAATGCTTTATCTCTTAATTTGTGACTTTCCATTGAGATAAACCATTGTGGAGTAGCTCTATGTACAAGCGGTGCCTTAGACCTCCATGAGTGTGGGTAAGAGTGAACTAGCTCACCATTAAATAATAAATTTTTTTGCTCTTTTAGTTTTTCGATTATAATAGGATTTGCTTTAAAAATATGAATTCCTTCAAACAATTTCACATTGTTTGTATATTTTCCATCTCCATCAACTGTTTCTATTGCTTTGATACCGTTATTTAAACAAAGATTAAAGTCATCTGGTCCGTGACTTGGTGCGCAGTGAACTACACCGGTTCCTTGCTCAGTAGTTACAAATCTAGCATCTAACATTGGAATATCATGATCATAACCAATATTTAAAAATGGATGACTACAAATAGTATTTTTAAATTCTTTGCCTTTAAAGTTGTGAATTTTTTTATACTCTTTTAATTCACACTCTTTAACAACTGATTCAAGTAGAGCATCTGCAATAACAATTTTTCTATTTTTAAAATCACCTTCATCATTTATTTCCAAAATTACATAATCAAGAGACTCATTAAATGCTAAAGCTTTATTAGCTGGTATTGTCCATGGGGTTGTTGTCCAAATAACTATTTCACTTCCAACTAAATCTTTCAAATTAGATATTTTAACTTTAAATGAAGTGTAAATTGTATCTGATTTATGCTCTTGATATTCTACCTCAGCATCTGCAAGTGCAGTCTTCTCAACAGTTGACCATAATACTGGTTTAAAACCTTTGTATAAACTTCCTTCTTTTAAAAATTTACCAAGCTCTCTAACTATCTGAGCTTCTGCATCAAAGCTCATTGTTGAATAATAATTTTCCCAATCTCCTACAACACCTAATCTTTTAAATTGACTTTTGTGAACTTCAATCCACTTCTCAGCAAATGCTCTACATTCTTTTCTAAACTCAACTATTGGAACCTCATTTTTGTTTTTCTTATTTTTTTTATACTGTTCTTCTATTTTCCATTCAATTGGTAAACCATGACAATCCCAGCCAGGAACATAAATAGAATCTTTTCCATCCATTTGATGAAATTTTACAATTATATCTTTAAGAATTTTATTCAGAGCTGTTCCCATATGAATATTTCCGTTAGCATAAGGCGGACCATCATGTAGTATGAATTTTTCTCTTCCTTTACTTTCGTTTCTCAATTCATCGTAAAGATTTATTTTTTTCCAATATTCAAGAATTTCTGGTTCTCTAGTGGGCAAGTTAGCTTTCATGGAAAAAGCTGTTTTTGGCAGATTTATTTGTGATTTAGTCATTTAATCTTTTTTGCAATGTTTAAATCCTTTTTTATTTGAGCTCTTAATTGATTAACATTATTAAATTTTTTTTCTTTCCTTATAAACTTTAAAAACTCTACTGATAAAAGTTTATTGTAAAGATTTCCAGAAAAATTAAATAAATGAACTTCTAATAATATTTTTTTTTGATTAAATGTTGGCCTATATCCAAGATTAGCAATTCCTTTAAGATATTTCTTACTGTTTTTTCTCAAAACCTTTACAGCATAAACTCCTGGTTTTGCTAAAACATAATCACCGATTTCTATGTTGCAGGTTGGAAATCCAATTTTTTTTCCTACTTGCCTTCCCTTTTTAACTACTCCTTGTATCACCCAGTTTCTTTTTAAAAGATCATTAGCTTTACTTAACAGACCTTTTTCTAAAAGATTTCTTATTAAAGATGATGATACGATTTTTTTACTTTTGATTAATGGTTCAGGTTTAACAACTTTATAATTAAACGATTGTTCATATTTTTTTAATAATTTAACATTTCCTTCTCTTTTATTTCCAAACCTAAAATTATTGCTGACGAAAATAAATTTAGAACTTAATTTTTTATTTAAAATTTGAGAAATAAAGTTTAAAGCTTTGGTTTTTGAAAATTTTTTATCGAATTTTTTTGTAATTACAAAATCTACTTTCAAATTACTGAGTAACTTTATTTTTTGATCAATATTAGAAATTCGAAAATTTTTTAATTTTTTATTAAAAAACATTTTTGGCATTGGATCAAAATTTACAACACCAATCTTTAAATTATATTTTTTTTTATATGATTGTGCTAATTCAAATAATTTTTGATGTCCTAAATGTAAACCATCAAAATTACCTATTAAAATAATTGATCCTCTGTGTAATTTTTTAATATTAAAATTTGTATAATGTTTTACCATTTTAAATCTGATTGAATAAAATTAACTATAGCTTCATACTCTTTTGAAACGTCTTGAATACCTTTGTGTTTTATTTCATTAATATGTATTCCGTTACTTATTAATAAAGAATCATAATTTAAAAGATTTGCACCTCTGATATCGGTATTTAAATTATCACCAATTGCTAATATTTTTTTATTTTTATTATCAATTGACTGATTATAAACTTCTGGATATGGTTTTCCAAAATACACCACTTCCCCACCCATTTTTTCAAAAACCATTGCGACAGAACCTGCACATAACTCTCTAACTTCACCACGATCAACAATTAAATCTGGATTTGTACAAATCATTTTTTTGGTAATATGCTTTTCAAGTAAATCTTGATAAAATTTTAAATCCTTATCATGATCATCAAACAATCCTGTACATAATAAATATTCACTATCAAAAATATCTTCACACTTATTTTTCTCAAATAAATAAAATAAATCAAAATCTCTTGGTGGACCTATGTGATAAAACTTTTTTGATAAGTAAGATTTTTTCAAATAATTCAATGCTGCTTCTCCTGAAGTATATACGTGATCTCGGAGTACTTTATCCATACCCATCTTTTCTAAAAAATTTTGAACAGTTTTATTTGGTCTTGGAGCATTTGTTAAAAGTACTAACATTTTCTTTTTTTTTAAAAGTTCATTTAAAACAGCTATTGCCTTTTCATGAAGATTAACCCCATTATGAACAACACCCCATAAGTCTATATAAAAAAGATCATAATTATCAGCAATTGATTGTAAGCCATTTGAATCTAAATTTTTGGTCATATTTTAAGGTATAAACCATAAAATCCCGAATTTACTAGCATTATTAATATCCTTAAATCTTTCTGATCTTGAAATAGGCGGTGAAATATCTATATGAGGCTCATATTTGTAAAGATTTATAAAGGAGAATTTATGAAGTTTAAACCGTTACATGACAGAGTTTTAATCGAAGTATTAGACGGCAGTGAAAAAACTGCTGGAGGAATAATTATCCCTGACACAGCTCAAGAAAAACCTCAAGAAGGTAAAGTGGTTGCTGTAGGTGGAGGAGCAAAAACAGAAGATGGAAAGATAATTCCAATGGATGTTAAAGTTGGTGATAAAGTTTTATTTGGCAAATGGTCAGGAACTGAAGTCAAAATTAATGGTAAAGAGTACAGCATAATGAAAGAGTCAGACATTATGGGTATTTCTGGTAAGTAATTTAATTTAAAGGAGAAAAATAATGGCAAAAGTTGTTAAATTTGATTCTGAAGCAAGAGCAGCAATGATAAGAGGTGTAAATATACTAGCTGACACTGTTAAAGTAACTTTAGGACCAAAAGGAAGAAATGTCGTAATGGATAAATCTTATGGTGCACCTAGAATTACTAAAGATGGTGTGTCTGTAGCTAAAGAAATAGACCTTGAAGATAAATTTGAAAATATGGGTGCACAAATGGTTAAGGAAGTTGCTAGCAAAACTAACGATGAAGCTGGTGATGGAACCACTACTGCAACTATACTTGCACAAGCAATTGTCAAAGAAGGTGTGAAGTATGTAACAGCCGGCATGAATCCAATGGATGTAAAAAGAGGAATCGATGCTGCTGTAGAAACAGTAAAAGATAGCCTTGTTGCATCAGCAAAAAAAGTAAAAGACAGTGATGAAATTGCTCAAGTTGGTACAATTTCTGCAAATGGTGATAAAGAAATTGGAACGATGATTGCAAAAGCAATGCAAAAAGTTGGAAATGAAGGAGTAATTACTGTTGAGGAAAACAAGGGTATTGAAACAGAATTAGATGTAGTTGAAGGTATGCAGTTTGATAGAGGATATCTATCACCATACTTTATCACTAACAGTGATAAAATGACTACTGAGTTAGAAAATCCTTTTATTCTTTTACATGAGAAAAAATTAACTAACTTACAACCTATGGTCCCCCTTTTAGAAGCTGTTGTACAAGCTGGTAGACCATTGATGATTATTTCTGAAGATGTTGAGGGTGAAGCTTTAGCGACTTTAGTTGTAAACAAACTAAGAGGTGGTTTAAAAGTTGTAGCTGTTAAAGCTCCAGGATTTGGTGATAGAAGAAAAGCTATGCTAGAAGATATTGCTATTCTAACAGGTGGTCAGGTCATATCTGAAGATTTAGGTATCAAACTTGAAAATGTTAAACTTGATGATCTTGGATCTTGTAAGAAAATCAAAGTTGATAAAGACAACAGTACTATCGTTAATGGTAGTGGTAAGAAATCAGATATCGAAGCTAGATGTGCTTCTATCAAACAACAAGTTGAAGAAACTACTTCTGACTACGATAGAGAAAAACTTCAAGAAAGACTTGCTAAGTTGGCTGGTGGAGTTGCAGTTATCAAAGTTGGTGGTGCGACTGAAGTTGAAGTTAAAGAAAGAAAAGATAGAGTTGAAGATGCTTTAAACGCTACTAGAGCTGCCGTTGAAGAAGGTATTGTAACTGGTGGTGGATGTGCTCTTCTTTATGCTGCTCAAGAACTTGATAAAGTTAAAGCAAAAGGCGATGACCAAAAAGCAGGTGTTGATCTAGTCAGAAAAGCATTGGAAGCTCCAATTAGACAAATTACTAAAAACGCTGGTGTAGATGGTTCAGTAGTAGTTGGTAAGTTACTAGAGCAAAAGAAAAAAACTAACGGTTACGATGCTCAAAACGAAGAGTATTGTGATATGTTTGCAAAAGGTATCATCGACCCAGTTAAAGTTGTGAGAACTGCTTTACAAGATGCTGCTTCAATTGCTGGCTTATTAGTAACTACTGAAGCAATGATCGCTGATAAACCAGAGGAAAAAGATGCTGCCGGTGGAATGCCTGGTGGAATGCCTGGTGGTATGGGCGGCATGGGTGGAATGGGTGGAATGGGAATGTAATCCCTCATTTTCTTGAATAAATTTAAAAGGCCATCTTAAGATGGCCTTTTTTTTATGTGAAGATTAATTATGTCAAAAAGATATAGCGGCAAATCATTTAAAGACTCTAGTATTAAAAAAAAACCTAAATTGAGCTTTAAAGAAAAAAGAAAACTTAAAAAAGATAAGCAAAAAAAGACAAATTAATCCTGAATTTTGAAAATTATTCAAGCCAGTTATGAGTTTTTTTGAGTTTTAATATCCTTTTAAATATGTATAAGAGCCAGAATTTATGAGCAATAATATCAGAAACATCACAATCATAGCCCATGTTGATCATGGCAAAACTACTCTAATTGATAATTTAATGAAACAAAGCGGTTCATTTAGAGAGAATGAAGTTGTTGATGAAAGATTAATGGACTCAGGTGAGCTTGAAAAGGAAAGAGGAATTACAATTTTAGCTAAACCTGCTTCAATTAATTGGAATAATTCAAGAATAAATATAATCGATACTCCAGGCCACAGAGATTTTGCTGCTGAAGTTGAAAGAGTTTTAAGTATGGCAGATGGAGCATTACTATTAATTGACTCCGCAGAAGGTGTTATGCCTCAAACAAAATTTGTATTATCCAAAGCTCTTAAACAAGGATTAAAGCCAATTGTTGTTATTAATAAATTAGATAAAGCTGATCAAAGAGCTAATGAAGTTTTGGATGAAACATTTGATTTGTTTGTTAGCTTAGATGCAAATGAAGAACAATTAGATTTTCCAGTTCTGTATGCAAGTGGAAGATCAGGTTGGGCTGATCATGAAGTTGATGGTCCAAGGGAAAATTTAAACCCTTTATTAGATTTAATTGTTGATCATGTAAAACCTGCTGAACTTGATAAAAATAAACCTTTTGCAATGTTGTCAACGCTACTTTATGCAGATAGTTTTTTAGGAAGAAGTTTAGTTGGAAGAATTGCACAGGGAACCGCGAAAGCAAATCAATCTATAAAAGCAATCAATTTAAATGGTGAAAAAGTTGATGAAGGAAAATTAACAAAAATTTTTAGATATGAAGGGACAAAAAAAGTTCCAATAGATGTTGGCGAGGCTGGGGATATCGTAGTTGTAGCCGGGTTAGAAAAAGCAAATGTTGCTGATACGATATGTGATCTAGGGGTAAATGAGCCAATCCCTGCGACACCAATAGATCCTCCTACAATGTCAATTACAATTACTGTAAATACTTCACCCTTAGCTGGAACTGAAGGTAAAAGACTAACCGGCACCCAAATAAGAGATAGATTAGTTCAAGAGGCACAAAATAATGTTGGAATTACATTTTCTGAAAACGAGGGAAAAGACTCTTTTGTTGTTAGTGGTAGAGGTGAGTTGATGTTGGAAATTCTTTTAACTCAAATGAGAAGAGAAGGTTTTGAAATGACGGTTAGTCCTCCAAAAGTTTTATATAAAACTGATGAAAGTGGAAACAAACTTGAGCCAATTGAAGAAATTACTATGGATCTTGATGAAGAACATTCATCAAAAGTAATTGACTCAATGAACAGAAGAAAAGGTAAACTGATAGAACTAAAAGATACTGGAACCAATAAAAAAAGATTAATTTTTCATGCTCCTACTAGAGGTTTAATGGGCTACACAAGCAGATTTCTTACACTTACAAAAGGAAATGGAGTGATCAACAGAATATTCCATAGCTATGGTCCTTTTGAAGGAGAGATGGAAGGTAGAAGAAATGGAGCATTAATCTCAATGGAGCAAGGAAAAGCTGTTGCATTTGCTATTTTTAACTTACAGGCACGAGGAGAAATGTTTGTTACACATAATGACTCTGTTTATCCTGGAATGATAGTTGGTCTTTCGCCTAAACCAGGTGATATGATTATTAATGTAATGAAGGGTAAAAAATTGACTAATATGAGAACTCAAGGTACTGATGAGAATGTTGTTCTTACACCAGTAAGAAAAATGTCAATTGCAGAACAATTAAGTATGCTGAATACAGATGAAGCTTTAGAGATAACACCAGACTCATGCAGATTAAGAAAAGCAATTCTTGATCCACACGAAAGAAAAAAAAGCGAAAAAGCTATAGCTGCAGCCTAATCAAAAGTTTTATCAACAAAATAAAGTCCTAAAGCAACACAAGGACCTATGCCAAATGCAAATAATAAAGTTCCAACCCCAACTGTTCCTCCTAAATACCACCCGATACTAACAACTGAAATTTCTAATGTACCTCTTACAACAGCTATAGGAAAATTAGTTAATTTTTGTAATCCTATCATTAATCCATCTCTAGGACCGGCTCCTAAATTAGATACCAAGTAAATACCACCACCTATTCCAACCATGATTACAGAAATTACAGCTAATAATAATTGATAAATATAATTTGATGGTGTTGGAACATACTTAATGCAAAGATCAATCATAATTGCAATTATCAATGCATTAAATATTGTACCTATTCCTGGTTTTTGCCCTAGAGGGATCCATAAAATTAAAACAGCAATACTTATTAATAATGTTATAGTTCCAATACTTAAATTAACATTTAAGGAAATACCTTGGGCTAAAACACTCCAAGGAGAGGCTCCTGTAAATGAAACAATTAACAATCCTTCACCCAATCCAAATAAAGACAAACCAAAACATAAGAAAAAAAATGTAGAAAACTTTGGTTTAAAATTAAATGGTTTTTCAGAGCTCCATTTTACTTTTGGAATTTTTTTTATTTTTAAAAACATAATTGTAATAAGCTATATCTATTAATGAAGAAATCTAATATTGTAACCAGCAAATGAAAAAGTTTGCAGTTATTTTACTTGTTATATTTTTCTCATCAATTTCTCTAGCTCATATAGGTCATTATAACAAATTTGACAAAATAGAAATGGAGATCTTAAGAAATGATGAAGTAATTGGATATAACAATTATTATTTTAAAAGAGATGATGAAAAAACGATTGTAAAAAATCAATATAAATTTGAGGTAAAATTACTATCTGCAACAATATTTAAAGTAGAGGGATATGGAGAAGAAATTTATTTAAAAGATAAATTAATATCTTTTCAATCAAAGACACTTCAAAATAAAAAAGAAAAATTTGTAAACTTAAAACTAGATAAAAATAATGAAAAGTTTGATATTAAAGGATCTTCATATTCAGGTGAAGCTTCAGTAAAAAATATTATTGGAAATTGGTGGAGTCATAAAATTTTACAAGCAGAAAGCCAAATAAGTCCTATTTCTGGAAGTATAAAAGAACAAATAGTTACTTTTATTGGTAAAGAAAAAATTTCAATTGATGGCAAACAATACGAAACAGATCATTTCAAACTCACATCTAAAGATATGTCTCTTCCAGAGGATAAAAAATTAAATTTTAATATTTGGCTTGATAAAAAAACCTCAGTTATTGTCAAAGTCACATATGAAAGAATGGGAAATTGGGAGTATCGCTTAAAAAAACTTGAATAAAATTATTTATTTATTTTTTTATAAAGATCGTTTGCACTTATCCATCCTGCCTCTACTCTAGGACCCACAAACCAGTCTCCACACACTCCTAAATTTAATTTATTACTCCAATAACTTTTAATTTTTAAAGATCTAGAATTTGAAGAATATTTCCAACCATGATTTAATGAAGTTAATATTTTTGTTTTTTTAATTCCAGTAAATTTAAAAAATCGATCAATTAAAATCTTTGAATTTTTTTCTTTATTTTCTCTATTTTTATTTATTTGTTTATTTGCCCATAGGTTTGTACTTTGTAAAGTCCATAAATCATTTTTACTTTTAAATCTTTTTTTACTATTTTCTCTAGCAGCCCACCCTAAAATTTTATCGTTAAATAAATAGCTTGAAACGTTTTTATTTGTTTTTTTAATTTCAATCATGACTGTAATATTCGCATCCATTTTGATTTTTTGCTTAATGAATGGATCCTTAATGAATTTTTTTGATAATTTTTTTAATTGCGGGAATGGGCAAGTTAATACTAATTTATCATAATATTTTGTTTGATTGTTGTTAAAGACTAGCTTCCATTTTTTGTTTACAAATTTAATCTTCTTTAACTCACATTGAAAATTACAATTTATATTCTTTATTAAATGTTTGCTAATATCATTGTTGCCTTTGCAGCCAATTATTTTAACATGATTTTTATTTTCTTTTTTTAACTTATGTAAAAAAACATGTTTGCCACCCCATTTTTTTAGAATTTTTTTTTTACGTAAATTTGTAATAAATTTTTTAAATTTAATTGTTTTTGGAGAAATATATTGTGCCCCGTGGTCAAATCCTTGCGACTTATTTAATCTTTTAAAAGAAGATCTACCACCTGGACCTCGAGCTTTATCATAAATGTGTACAGAATTTTTTTTACTTAATAAATTAGCTATTGTTGCTCCAGAAATTCCAGAGCCAATTACGCAATAACTACTCATTTTCCTGCAACAGTCATACCTTCTATCATCATAGTTGGTGAATTGACTGAATATTCGAATTCTAAATCATTAGCTAAAATTATATTTTTGAACATATCCTTAAAATTACCAGCAATTGTTATTTCATTAACAGGATATTTAAATTCTCCATCTTCAACTAAAAAACCAGTGGCCCCTACTGAATAATCTCCTGTTACAAGGTTAGATCCGTGGCCAATAGTTTCAGTAATATAAAGACTTCTTGAATTTTTTTTCATAATATCTTCGTAGCTTATATTTCCTTTTTCAAAATATAAATTGGTAGTTCCACCACTTCTTCCATTTGATTTTAAATTTAATTTTTTTCCATTGTAAGTGTCGACAAGATAATTTTTAAGTATTCCATTCTCTATAAGTTGTAATGTATTTGAATTTACACCTTCTGAATCAAAATTTTGAGAACCCATTCCTTTAATTATATCTGGTTTATCAATTACATTTATCGAATTAGCAAAAACCTGTTGATCAATTTTATCCTTTAAAAATGAAGTACCTCTTGCAATTGCAGAGGCAGATATCGCACTTGCAAAAGCACTTAACATTCCCTTTGAAATTCTTTTATCAAAAATTATGCTAATCTTCTCACTTCCAATTTTTTTAGGGCTCAATTTTCTAATAGTTTGCTTGGCAGCTTTATTTCCGAGATCTGTTGCTTGCTTAATATCAGACAAATGACGTTTGCTAGAAAATTCGTAGTCTCTTTCCATGCTATTTTCATCTTTTGCAACTGTTACACAAGAAGCGGCAAAAGAAGAAGTTTTATAACCGTCACAGAAACCGTCACTATTAGCTAATATAAAATTTGATTTATTTTCAGTAAAACTAGACTCTGTATTTATGATTTGTTTATCAGATGAAGCGGATTCCTCCAAATCTTTTAAATATTTTATTTTTTTATCGTTTTCGAATCTTGTTTCATCATACAAATTAAGGCTACTAATTTGTTTGGCTAATAAATTTTTATCAGGCAAAGAATTAAATTCATCCTCTGGTGTAATTTTTGTAGTTTCAAAACACTTTTCAATTAATGTTTTTATATTTTCATCTAGTAAATTTGATGATGAAATTGATGATCTTCTTTTACCTAAATAAGTTTCTATACTTAATGCCAATCCATCTGATCTATCTGAGGCCTCTAGGGATTTATTTCTAAAATTAACTGTTTCTGAAATTGAGTGGCCAACTGTAACACTTGCATCAGTTGCTCCCATTTTTTTTGCCAAATCTAAACAATATGAAGCTTTCGATTTTAGAAATTCTTGATCCTTAACCATAATACTTTAAAGTTTTGTTCCACCAACTGTCATTTTATCGATCAAAATTGAAGGTTGAGCGACTCCGACTGGAACTCCCTGTCCTGCTTTTCCACAAGTTCCTATGCCTGGATCTAACATCATATCGTTTCCTACCATCGATACTTCTTTAAGTATTGATGGTCCATCACCAATAAGTGTTGCACCTTTAATTGGAGATCCAATTTTTCCATTATTTATTTCGTAAGCTTCAGTACAATTAAATACAAATTTACCAGATGTAATATCTACCTGGCCGCCTCCAAAACTTACAGCAAAAATTCCTTTATCAACAGATTTGATCATTTCATCTTGAGTTTGATTGCCACTTAACATCATTGTATTTCTCATCCTTGGCAAAACAATATGTCTATAATTTTCTCTTCTTCCAGATCCAGTAGATCTTGTATTCATTAATCTTGCATTGTGCCTATCTTGCATAAAGTTTTTAAGAATACCATTTTCAATTAAAACTGTTCGCTCGGTTGGCGTTCCCTCATCATCAATAGTTAAACTACCTCTTCTATTATCTATCGTACCATCATCGACTATTGTTACTCCCTCACTTGCAACTTTTTCTCCAATAAGATCATGAAATGCTGATGTTTTTTTTCTATTAAAATCTCCTTCTAGACCATGACCAATTGCTTCATGAATTAATATAGCAGGCCAACCAGGTCCTAAGACTACTTTCATCTCACCTGCAGGTGCTGGTTTGCTTTCTAAATTTACTGATGCAATTCTAAAAGCCTCTTCGCAAACATTTTTCCAATTATCATTTTTTAAATAATCATCATAAGATTGCCTGCCACCAATTCCATATACTCCTGTTTCTTTTCTTCCATTTTTTTCCAACATAACCGAGACATTAAATCTAATTAATGGACGTACATCGGTAAGCGCTTCTCCACCCGATCGAATAATTTCAATTGATTTTTGCTCTCCAGCAAAACTAGCAGTCACTTGTTTTACTGATCCATCTTTTTTTCTTAAAAAATCATTTACTTTATTTAAAACTTCTAATTTTGAGTCTAAAGTTTTTTGTTCAATTGGATTAATTTCTTCATAAAATTTTTTGTTAGATTTTGGAATTTCATGATTATATGTGCCTTTAATTGATTTAAGAGTCGATTTAAGGTTTTCTGAAGAATTTTTTAGTGAATCTTTTGATATTTCATTTGAATAAGAATAGGCAACAACCTCATCTGAAATAGCTCTGAAACCAAATCCTAAATCAGAACTATAGTTTGAGCTTTTTATTTTGTTATCATCTAACAAAATTGACTCTGATTTAGATTCCTCTAAATAAAGCTCACCATCATCACAATTATTTAGTGTTTCAGATACTATTTGATCTGCATCTTGTCTTGTTAAATCAGATTTGTTAAAGAAATCACTCATTCATCTTAAATAGTGGTTTGTTCATAATTTTCAACTGATCATTTTACGCATGTACAATTTATTATTTAAAGTTAATTATAATTAAATGAAAGTATTTTTTAATAACTCTTGTAAAATCTGTAGATCAGAAATTAACTTATATAAAAAAGAAAATATCAAAGATATTGACTGGATAGATATAACAAATAACTCAAATGCTGAAAAAGAAACATCTAGAAATGATAAAGAATTATTAAGAAGATTACATGTTAAGGAGAATGGTAAAATTATCCAAGGTGCAGAGGCATTTCTTTATGTTTGGAAAAAAATTCCGAAATATAAATTTTTATATAAATTTTTCAAACTACCAATAATTTTCACAATCTTTAAATATGGGTATGAAATAATTGCCTTTTTTTTATATTTAAAAAATAAAAAACAACTTAAAAAACTAAGTTAAAAAAAATATTAAAAATTCACTAAGTAAAGACATAGATAATAAAAACATAATTAATAAAATTGAATACATAAGAGTTATAACTCTATTTCTTTTTCTCCTCAGTCTAACAAAAGTTTTATCATCTAGATCTGAAATATCCCTTTCACCAATTACGGGATAATCATAGCTCCATCGCCATGTAGATTGGCCTAATCTAGAGTCGAGACTGTTAAAATACCTTATCCATGAAAGAACATATTTAAATACTAGATACAAAATAATCATTAGTATTGAAGAAAATAACATTCTTAATGATACTTAATTATTCTGTATAATTTAATTGATATTTTTGGCTCTTTTTCTTGCTATTAACTGCGTAAGAGCATCAACCATGGTATCTGAGGCCTTAAATATTTCATTATTTTTAAACTCATGAGAAATATTTTTTTCCGGATTAGTTTTGTCTTCAATAACTATTCCTTCATCTGGTGAATTATTTTTTATATAAATTAATAAAAGCCATTCATCGTCTGAAGCTTCATCCCATTTAATAAATATTTCTCCTGTTTCAAATCTTCTGTCTATACATCTAAAGATGGACATATGTCTTGTTATGTGTCTTTTGTTTAATTGAAATACTAAACTGCTAGCACTTCTGTAAAAACTTTCGAGAGCAAACTCAATTTTCTGTCTAGCTAAAGTATATTCTTTTTCTTTTTGTAAAAGTGTTTCTCTATCTTCATCTCCTTGAATTTTAACTCCTAAAGCCTCTACTCTTTCTCTAATTTTTTGATCTCTTATAATTCGATATTTTTCTTTTAATTTTTCTATTCTTTGTTGTAAGCCAGCATAATCCTCTCTCTTTTCTCTTAACGAAATTTTTTCCAATTTCTCTAATTCTTTAACCTCTCTAACCCTGAATTTTTCAATTTGCTTATCTAATTTTAATTGTTGTAAAAATTGCTTTTGTTTTTCAGCTTGTTCAATTCTTAAAAGAGCCTGTTCTTTTCTTAAGAATAATTTTATTTCTTTTGTTCTTTGTTTTTCTAATCTAATTTCATCTTTTAAAGCCTGTTCTTTTAATTTAACTTTTAATTCAGCCTCTTTTTGCTTTTCTTTTGCAGCTTTAATCTTTTCTAATCTTTCTTTTTCTTGTTTTTCTAATTTTAACCTTCTTGCTTCGTCTTTTTTTAGAATTTTATACTGTGAAATTGTGTCTGCTATTTTATCAAAAAATGCTTGTATATATTTTTCAAAACCAAAATTTAATCTAAACTTAAATTCAGGCTTTAAAGAATTTTGAAAGTTAACTACTTTTAAGAGAAAATCTGGCTTCTTTGATAAAATAGATTTAGATTTTTTTGAAATTTTTTTTGATTGTTTTGTTTTTTTTATTTTTTTTGTTTTTTTTATTTTTTTTGTTTTTTTTTGTTTTTTATTTTTTTGTTTTCTTCGATTATTAATTTTTTTTACAGATTTATTATTAATTTTAAATTTATTTGACTTTTTAGATACCGTTTTAACTCTTCTTTTGATTTTTCTTTTATTTTTAGAAATACTTTTTTTTAATTTTTTTTTCTTTTTTTTCATTTTAAGAGAGTTAGTTTCTACCAATTATTTATTGATAAATATAGTCTCTTGTAACAGGTGTAGAAGAATAATTCTTTGTTAATTGAAATTGGTATACAACTTGATCACCCCATTTAAATGCCATCTCACAACCAGCAAGATAAAATTCCCACATTCTAAAAAATCTTTCATCAAACATTTGAATTATTTTGTCTTTATTTCGAATACAATTTTCTTTCCAATGTCTTAGAGTATGTGAGTAATGAAGTCTTAAAACCTCAATATCCGCAACAATTAAACCTGCTTTTTCAATCGGTGTTGTTACTTCACTTAAACTAGGAGTATAACCTCCTGGAAAAATATACTTAGTGATCCATGGATGTGGATCCCTTGGTGGATTCACTGATCCTATAGTATGAATTAATGATACTCCATCATCTTTTAAAAGTTTTTCAACTTGTGAAAAAAATTTCTTATAGAATTTTCTTCCAACATGTTCAAACATTCCAACACTAACTATTCTGTCAAACTTTTCGTTAAGCTCTCTATAATCCATTAACTTAAAATTTAATTGGTTTTCTAAATTAAGTTCTTTTGCTCTTTTATTACAATAGTTAAATTGATTTTCTGAAAGTGTAATACCTGTTACTTCACAATTTGCACTTTTTGCAATATCTATTGCGAGGGAACCCCATCCACATCCAATATCTAAAACTTTTTGGTTCGGTTTAATATTTAATTTTTTAATTATATGTTGAATTTTATTATTTTGTGCATCTTCTAAAGTATCAGTTTCATTTTTAAAATACGCACAAGAATATTGTCTTTTTGGATCTAAAAATAAATCATATAGATCGTCAGAGATATCATAATGATGAGAGACATTCATTTTTGATTTTTTTATAAAATTGAAATTGGTTAAATATCTATAAGAACCTCGTAGTCTATTGATTAAATAACTAAAAAAATTTAAATCTCCTCGCCCAAAATTCATTAATGACAAGTCTAGAAAATCAGTAAGACTTCCATTTTCAATAACTATTTCACCATCTGTGTAAGCTTCACCAAAATAGAGGTCTGGGTGAAATAATAATTTGTAATGAAGATTTTTGTTTAAAATTTTAACTTTTATTGGATTTTCTCTTTTTGGATTTCCAATAATGTAACTTTTTGAATTAGCATCAACTAGTATAAATCCATCTTTTTTAAAAACATTATTTAAAAATCTAGCTAATTGCATTTTATGCTGCCATTAAAGATTCAATTGAAAAATTAAGTCTTTCTAAGTTATTTATTAGTTCTTTTTCACTTTTTGGATCTAGAACTCTTAACGGTGGTAATAAATTTTCATAAATACTGTTTTTCTTTTTATAAAAAGTATGTAATGCTGAGATTAAATTATACTTTTCAAACTCATTTCTAACATCACATAATTTTAAATTTTCAGTTTGTTCATTACCTACATTAAAATCTTCATAAACCTTTCTAGCAATTGATGATGTAGCGTTACATGTTGCTGTAATTACTCCTGAACATCCTAACTCAAGACCTTTTAATAGTTTTGACTCAGACCCAGGCATAACAGAAAAGTTATCTAATTTTAATTTTTCAAAAAGATTATAAGAACTATCTTTTACACCTATTATTTGATTTGGAAATCTGTTTACAAGTTTTTCTACACATTCTACACTAAATTTATATCCACATAATTTTTCAAAATTATAAAGAATTATTTTACTATCAGGTATTGACTCTACTATTTTGCTATAAAAATCAATTACCTCATTATCCCCATACTTATAATAAGCGGGAGGCATTATTAAAAAATTTTTGAAATCAAGTGAGTTTGCAACTCTCATTAAATTAATCGTTTCTCCCAAGGAATTTAAACCTGTACCTATAATGTAATTTTCTTTATATTTATTAATTGCTAGTTGGTTTAGTAAATTTATTTTTTCTGCAATTGGTATGAGTTGTGCCTGGCCTGTACTCCCAAAAATTGCTGCACCATGGCAACCATTTTCGATTACCATTTCAGCATGTTCTATTGTCTTTGCTATATTGAGTGTTAAATCTTGATTTAACACAGACATAGAAGCTGCATAAATACCTTTAATTAAGCTCATATATTTTTTAAAAACATATAATAATTCAAAAAAAAAATGAATAAAAAATTATGAAGACAGGGATTTATTTAAGCTACAAAGGTTTAGGTGCAAATTTGTTACACCTTTCTTACTGCCATCAAATCGCAAAAAAACACGGACCAGTAACAATCATTACACTTTGTAAAAACTTAGAAGAAGCCTTAATTGATGATCCACTAATTGAAAAAGTTTATTACTTGGAAAAATATCATAAAAAATTAACAAATACTTTTAAATTAAGTCAAATTTTAAAAGAATTTAATTTCACAAATTTATTAATTTTTTATCCAAGTCTAAGAATTTACTTATCTGCTAAACTAGCTGGTATTAAAAACATATATGCTTATAAATTTTTTAAAAAAAAGAACCTACATCTTGTAAAAGCAGCAAAATCATTAACAGAAAAATTTTTAAATATAGACAACTGTCAAACAGAAACAAATTTTGTTATTGATAATAAAAAAATTGATAAAATAAATTCTGAATTCAATAATTTTTTTAAAATTGTCATAGGAGCTGGTTCGTCTGGTCCAACAACAAGATGGGGTTCAGCAAATTTTGCTAAACTTGCAAATAAACTTAATGAAAATGGAGAGTATATGTTTTTTATTTTATGTGGGCCGAATGAAAAAGAGATTGAAAATGAAATTATATATAACCTAAAGAAAAAAAATTATGTTGCATTAAGTGATAAAAAAATAAGTGAGGTTACACCATATTTATGTGGATGTGATATGTATGTAGGAAATGACTCTTTTGGATCTCATATCTCTGCACAATCAGGAAAAAAAAGTATTGTTTTTTTATTAGACTCTCCAAGAGCTTATACCGATTATAGTAAAAATTTTTTTAGGTTGGTTCCTGAGGGTTTTCATCTAAATGATATAACACATGATACCAAAGCTAATCCAAATTTAATTTCAGTGGACAATGTCATAAAAAAAATAAAAAGCTTAAAAAATTAACTTATATCTCGAAGTACAACTTCTTTTGCCTCATTAACAATTGCAGACAATCTTGATGTTTCAGGAGATACATCAGGATGAATTTTTTTTTGTATTTTCTGATAGGCTTTATTTACAATTTCTTTAGTAGGTTTTTTATTTATATCTAAATTTAATATTTTGTATGCCTCAGATAATGATAATGTAGATGAATTGTTGCTTTGACTTTGGTTAAAAGAGAATCTTCCAGAGTTTCTAAGTGTTTGAATAAGTCTATAAAGAGACAGCAATTGGATTAAAGATAAACCTTTTAACTTTACTAAAGCAAGACTTGCAAGAGTTAATGGTAATGTAAGTAAAAATTTTCCACCAGCTGCAAATAAAACTGCTAATAAAGCCAATAATAAAATTGTTATCAGCCTCACTCCTTTTGACATTTTTTTTGGAGAAATATTTGACCACCATCTTAATAAAAAATATAAGATGACTAAAATTACAACTAGATAAATAATAATATTCATATATTTCCTTATTAGATGAAAGTACCACAACTTAAAAAAAAACTAGAGATAAAAACTTGTCACAATATTGATTGGGAAGACAATTACAGCTGGATTCATCAAAAAGATATTTTAGAAGTCCTAAAAGATAAAAGTAAGTTAGATCCTGAAGTGAAAAAATATTTAGAAGACGAAAATGCTTACACAGATCATCATTTAAAAGATACTAAAGATATTCAAAAAAAATTATTCGATGAAATTAAAGGAAGAATTAAATTAGAAGATGAGTCTTTACCCTATAAAGATCATACGTACGAGTATTGGACAAAAACTACAACCAAAGGGAATTATTCCATAAAGCTTAGAAAAAAAATTGGTTCAGAAAATATTGAGGAAATATGGAATGGAGATAAAGAAAAAGAAAAGCTTAAAACTGAATATTTTGGGGTTGGAGATTTAGAAGTAAGTAACAATGATAAATATCTAGGATACTCTTTAGATCTTAAAGGCTCTGAATATTATACAATTTATTTAAGAGATATAAAAACAAACCAAATTATTTCAAAAGAAATTACAGAAACATCGGGTGGAATAACATTTAGTTTAGATGATAAATATATTTTTTATTCAAAACTTGATGAAAATCATAGAGCAAGAACAATATACAGGCATAAAATAGGTGATTTTGAGGGCAAAGATGAATTAATATTTGAGGAGAAAAGCGAGGCTTTTTCAGTAGGAATTGGGAAAAGCTCAGATGAAAAATATTTTTTTATAAATACTTCTGACCATAATACTTCAGAGCAATATTACTTTAAATCAGATGAATTAAATCCATCTCCAAAACTTATTATTGAAAGAGAAAGAGGTGTTCTGTATTCTGTTAATTCATGGGATGGTAAATTTTATAATCATACAAATAAAAATGCTGAAGACTTTAAAATTGATATTTGTGACAATTTAGAAAATCAAAATTGGAAAAACTATATCCCAGCAAAAGATGAAGTTTTAATTGGTGGATTAACATTTCTTAAAAATTGGATTATTCGTGGTGAAACATCAGATGCACTAGATAAATTATTTGTAAAAAATATTTCTACAAATATAGAAGAAGAATTAATTTTTTCTGATGAATCTGTTTATGTTCCAGGAGTAAGCTTAACTCAAAAAGATAGAAATACTGATGAAGTTCATTTAGGATACTCATCACCTAAAACTCCTTCTAGAGTATTTAAATATAATTTAGCAACAAAATCTAAAGAACTTGTTAAAGAGCAAGAGATCCCATCTGGTCATAATAAAGATGACTATATTGTCGAGAGAGTTGAGTTTAAATCTCATGACGGAAGAATGGTTCCATTAACAATTACTAGACACAAAAAAACAAAAATTGATGGCTCTGCAAATGTTTTATTGTATGGATATGGGTCTTATGGAAATTCTATGTCCCCAAGTTTTTCTTCTACAAGATTAAGTCTTATCAATAGAGATATAATTTGGGCCACAGCCCATATCAGAGGTGGTATGGAAAAAGGTATGAAGTGGTGGAAAGAGGGAAAATTAACAAACAAAAAAAATACTTTTGAAGATTATGTTTACGCAGCAAAATATTTGATCGAAAAGAATTATACGTCAAAAGGAAATATTATTGGAATGGGTGGATCAGCTGGAGGATTATTAATGGGAGCTGTAGTCAATCAATCTCCTGAATTATTTTTAGGAATTATAATGGCTGTTCCTTTTGTGGATTCTTTAACAACAAATCTTGATCATTCTTTGCCTTTAACCGTGGGAGAATTTGACGAATTTGGAAATGCAAAAGAGAATAAAGAACACTTTGATTATATTTTTTCATATGCGCCCTACAACAATA
>CACKXG010000010.1 GCA_902604035.1 uncultured Pelagibacteraceae bacterium | reverse complement strand
TTTTCTGAGGTACATAGCCAACTTTATTGGTATATTTTTCAACGCTTCCTTCTATATTTTTATAAATACCTAAAGCAATTTTAGCTGTTGTACTTTTACCTGAACCATTAGGACCAATTAGAGTAACAATTTTTCCTTTTTCAACTGCAAGTGTTACTCCTTCGACAAGCCATTTACCATTTTGCTTAAAACCTGCGTTGTTTAATTTAACTAATATGTTGTTTTCTCTGCTCATATACTACTTGACTTATAAATGTTATATTATTACATAGTGTTATATTATAACAACCAATAAAATATTTTACTTATGAAAAAACTGAAAAAAATACCTTTTATCCTTTCATTATTGTCTTTATTGACATTCTTTACACCAACTAACGCTGATATTAAAGTAGTTGCATCTATTAAGCCAATACATTCTCTTGCAAGCTACCTTATGGATGGTGTTGCTAAACCTGATTTAATAGTTGATGGCTACGCATCTCCACATGGATTTGCAATGAAGCCATCACATGCAAAAATGTTACAAAATGCTGACTTAATTTTTTGGGTTGGAGAGGATTTGGAAAATTTTTTAGAAAAACCGTTAAAATCAATTGCAAAAAAAGCAGAAAAAATTGAATTAATGGAAATCAAAGGATTGCAAGTATTAAAATTTAGAGAAAGAAATATTTTTGATGATCATGATGATCACGGACATGACGATCATGATGACCATGGTAAAAAAGAAGATGATCACGACGACCACGATCATGATGACCATGGTAAAAAAGAAGATGACCATGACGATCATGGACATGACGATCACGGTAAAAAAGATGGTCACGATGATCATGATGGACATGAAGGACACCACCACGGTGAATTTGATCCACACATTTGGTTAGATCCTGTAAATGCCAAAGTTATATTAAAGGAAATGGCTGAACACTTAATTGAAAATGATTCAAAAAACGAGGCTACTTATAAAAGTAACTTGAAAAAAGCTCTTAATGATATTGATAAGCTTACTGCAGATGTTAAGGCTGAGTTAAATAAGAGTGTTGCTTCAATTGTTTTTCATGATGCATATCAATATTTTGAAGAAAGATTTAACGTAAATATTTTGGGTGCTTTCACAGTTAACACTGATGTAATGCCAGGTGCAGAACAATTAAAAGAAATTAGAGAGATAATTGAGCATGATAAAGTTGCATGTGTATTTTCAGAGCCTCAATTTAACCCTGATATTATTAAAGCTGTTGCAAAAGATATGAATATTAAAACTGGAGTAGTGGATCCTTTGGGAGCTACTTTAAATCCAGGAAAATCATTATACTTTGATTTAATAAGAAACATGTCTGCATCCTTCAAAGGTTGCTAATCGTTATTAATGGAAAACAAGCACCAAGTACCTGTTACTGTTTTAACAGGTTTTCTTGGTGCTGGAAAAACAACACTTCTTAATAGAATTCTAACAGAACAGCACGGCCAAAAGTACGCCGTTATTGTAAATGAATTTGGTGAACAAGGTATTGATAATGACCTTGTGGTGGATGCTGACGAGGAAGTTTTTGAAATGAACAATGGCTGTATATGCTGCACAGTCAGAGGTGACCTAATTAGAATACTTAGTGGGTTAATGAAGCGAGCTGATAAACTTGATGCAATTATAGTTGAAACAACAGGTTTAGCAGATCCAGCTCCTGTAGCTCAAACCTTCTTTGTAGATCAAGATGTGGCAAATAAAACAAAGCTAGATGCAATTGTTACAGTTGCTGATGCAGTTCATCTAAGCTCACAAATTGAAGATCATCACGAAGCAGAGGAACAAATTGCTTTTGGTGATGTAATATTACTAAACAAAATAGATCTTGTGAAAGAAGAGAATATAGACGTAGTAACAAAGAGAATTCGTAAAATTAATCCTTTTGCTAAAATTATTAAAACAACAAAATGTGGGGCACCACTAAAGGAAATTCTTAATCTTGATGCTTTTAGTTTAAAACGTATTTTAGAGGTAGAACCAGATTTTCTTGAGTCAGATCATGATCATGAGCATGATGATGATGTTACAAGTTTATCATTCGTATCTGAAAAACCTCTGGACATGGAAAAATTTCAAAACTGGTTTGGAAAACTTTTGCAGACAAAAGGTCAAGATATTATGAGAACTAAAGGAATACTTGATTTCAAAGGTGAAAATGATCGATACGTATTTCAAGGTGTTCATATGTTGATGGACGCTTCTCCAATGGGAAAATGGCCAGACGATAAAGAACGTAGCTCTAGACTAGTGTTTATTGGACGTAACCTAGAAACCATGAATTTAAAAGAGGGATTTGAAGCCTGTAAATCAGAATGACAACTGATTTAAATCAATTTCCACAGTTAGATAAAACTAAATTTGAGCAAAGAGGAATTCAGTTAGAAATTGGAGTTCCAGTAACCTGCGCAGTTTCAATTGGTAATTATATAGCTGCTGGTTTTGGCGATGGTACTATAAGAATTTTCAGTTCTGGAGAAAAACACAAAACTTTAAAGGCTCATAAAGGTGTGATTCTTTGTATGGCAAAGGATGGTGATAATATTTTAACTGGTGGTGATGATGGTTATTTTTTAAAAATTTCACTTAACGGAGAAATAAATGAAATTACAAACTTTGGTTCACGATGGGTTGATCATGTTGCAGCACATAATGGAAACCTAGTTTGTTCTTCAGGTAAGGTAGTTTATTATTGGGATAAAAATAAAAAAGAACCAAAATCTTTAAATCATGATAGTACAATTGGAGGTTTGGCATTTGATGCTAAAGGAAGACGGTTGGCTGTATCTAGATACGGAGGTGTTACAGTTTGGAAAAAAGATTACAGCAATAAGTGGAAATCAACAAAATTAGATTGGAAAGGTTCTCATAATAAAGTGAGTTTTAGCCCAGATGGTAAATACTTGGTAACTTCCATGCAAGAAAATGTACTTCGTTGCTGGCGTTTAAAAGATAAACTTGATTTTGCTATGTCAGGATATGGCTCAAAAATTAAAAGTTTTGCTTTCATTGATGATACAAGTTACTTGGCAACATCAGGAGCAATAGATGCAATATGTTGGCCTTTTGATGGTGAAGGACCAATGGGTCGTAAACCTATCTGTCTTCCTTATATAGGAAATAAACAAGTTACATTTATAGAACCATTCCCTGATGAAAAAGCAATTTTTGCTGGTTTGAGTGATGGTTCTGTTTTTTTATCTCAAATTGAAAATGAGAATAATACTATAATAATTAGAAGTTTCACAGGTTCTGAAGTTAGTGCAATCGCAATGACTGACGATAAATCAAGTATATTTATTGGTGACATGAGTGGAAATACTTTGTGGACTTCGATTTGGGATCAATAAAAAATGTTTAATAAAAAAAAACCAAATTTAGAAACAATTCAGAATTTAAAAAATTATTTTATAAAAAAATATGAAATACCAGAAAGTACAATTTTAAGCATTGCAGAATTAAATTGTCATGAACCTGATTGTCCCCCAACCGAGACAGTAATAACTGCTAGATCAATAGATGGATCTACTAAAAACTGGAAAATTCATAAACCTATAGATGAAATAAGTGAAAATGACATTAATGATTTAGAATAAAAATTGTTATTTATTGTAGAGAATTTTTTCTTGTTTCATATAATAAGATATGATGAATGATTTAAATTTATTTAAAAAAAATGGCTTTCTAGTTAAAGAAAATCTAATTTCTCAAACAAAGATAAATAAAATAAATAAAATTGTTAATGAAGTAATTTCAAAAGAAAAAAAGAGAAAAAAAGGTAATGGTGCAAATGGAACTCAATCCTATAATAATTACCATTTTGTCTACAATTCAGGTTCTTCAAAAAATAAAGAAATTTTAAGACTAAATAATCCTCAGAACAGACATAAAGTTTTCTATGAATTATCTAGAGATAAAAGAATTATATCCATAGCTAAAAAATTATTAGGTGGAACAGTTAGATTCCATCTGGGTAAATTAAATTTTAAACTACCAAATAAGAAAAAAGGCAGTGAAATTGGATGGCATCAAGATTGGGCTTTTTACCCTCATACGAACGATGATTTGATTACAGTTGGTATATATTTAGATGATTGCTATGAAAAAAATGGGCCACTTAAAATAATAAAAAAATCACACAAAAAGAAATTGTACAGCCACCATAGCAAAGAAAATTATTTTGTTGGAAAAATAGATACTAAGAAAGATAAAATAGGAACTAAAGATAGTGTTTCTATAACTGGAACTGCTGGAACAGTAGTTTTTTTTCATTGTAGATCAGTTCATGGGTCTGGACACAATCAAATGAATAACTCAAGACCCTTAATTTTATTTGGTTATAGAGCCTGTGATGCGTGGCCATTAATTAATGATGGAAACCCTCATCCTGAGGTTAATTTAGAAAATTATGACAAAAATATTATTGTAGGAAATAAATCAATAAAACCAAGATTGACTAAAGTTCCAACCATAATCCCACTCCCTAAGAAGAAACATTATGTTTCTATCTATGAACTTCAAAAAAATTAGATCAAATTTTAAATTAGAGAATAACCAGAGGATCTTACAGTCCTTATAAGTTCTTTTTTATTTTGGATATTAATTGATTTTCTTAATCTTCTGATATGAACATCAATAGTTCTGCTTTCAACATTTATATTGTTGGGCCAAACATTTTCTAAAATCTGGTCTCTAGAATAAACTCTCTTTGGATTTACCAAAAAAAATTCTAGTAACCTAAATTCCGTAGGTCCAAGTTGTATTTCTTTTTTATCTCTGTAAACTCTTTTTTCAATCCTATCTAAAACTAAATCTTCAAACTCTAAATTATCAGATACAGTGTTAGGGTTAGATCTTCTTAAAACAGCTTTAATTCTAGCCATAAGCTCATTAAAACTAAATGGTTTAGTTAAATAATCATCAACACCGCAATCTAAACCTTTTATTTTATCTTCCTCTTCGCCTTTAGCGGTTAACATAATTACAGGTAAATTTTTGATACTATTGTCTTTTCTAATATTTTTACAAATTTCAATACCGGAGAGATCAGGAAGCATCCAATCTAATAAAAGTAAATCTGGCTGAAATTTTTTTAATTCTTTTAAGCCATCATTGCCATTTACTGATGATGAAACTATAAAACCATTTTTTTCTAGATTATGTTGAACTAATTGGATTATTGAAGGTTCGTCCTCAATAATAAATATTTTGCCATTCATTTTATTGCTGAATAACTTTTCCTTTAGGTCTGCTTCCTTTTAAATATTCACCTTTAATTAAAAAACATATTGACTCGGCAATATTTGTTATATGATCACCTGCTCTTTCAAGATTTTTTGTTGCAAAAATTAAATGTGTTGAAAAGTCTAAATTCTTTTTATCTTTAGAGAGAAAATCAATTACACTTTCCATAGCAATATAAGTAAGGTCATCTACTTGTTCGTCTTTTTCCCACACTTCTTTTGCTTTATCATAATTTTTGTTAACATAACTATCGAGTACATCATTTAACTGCTTTATAACTAAATCACCTAGTCTTTTTAAATTACCTAAAAGTTCCTCAGGTAAATCTAATGGAAGAGGTTTAACTTTCTTTGCATTACTTTTAGACAAATCTCCAATTCTTTCTAAATCTTGAGATATTTTTAATGAGCTAATTGTTTCTCTTAAATCAATTGCCATTGGCGCTCTCTTTACCAACAATGTCATTATTTGAGTATCAATTTTAGATCTGAATTTATTTATTTCATCATCACTTTTAATAATTTTATCAATTGAATCTTTATCAACTTTGATAACGGCGTCCATAGAGTCGACCAATTGTGACTCGGTTAAACTTCCCATTTTTATAACAGAGTCTATTAAGTATCTTAATTCTTCTTCATAAGACTTTACTGTATGTTCATTACTCATAATTTATCCAAATCTACCTGTAATATAGTCTTGTGTCATTTTATTGTCAGGATTTTTAAAAATTTTCTCTGTTTTGCCTACTTCGATTAATTTACCAAGGTGAAAAAACCCTGTTTTCTGCGAAACTCTAACTGCCTGTGCCATTGAATGCGTCACAATTACAATAGTGTAAGTTTTTTTTAGTTCATCAATTAATTCTTCAATTTTTGCCGTTGCAATAGGATCTAGAGCAGAACAAGGTTCGTCCATTAATATAACTTCAGGATTAACAGAAATTGCTCTAGCAATACAAAGACGTTGTTGTTGACCACCAGAAAGACCAGTTCCAGGTTCATCGAGTCTGTCTTTAACTTCTTCCCACAATGCAGCTTTCTTTAAACTATTTTCTACGATTTCATCTAATTCACTTTTAGTTTCACCTTTTCCATGAATTTTTGGACCATAAGAAATATTATCATATATGCTTTTTGGAAATGGATTTGGTTTTTGAAAAACCATTCCTACTCTTTCTCTTAAAGATACTACATCTAAATTTTTATCGTTGATTTCAACACCATCTATTTCAATGTTTCCAGATACTTTACAAATATCGATTACATCATTCATTCTGTTTATACATCTAATAAAGGTAGATTTCCCACATCCTGATGGCCCAATTAAAGCAGTAACTTCTTTTTCGTTTAAATCTAAATTCACATCAAACAAAGCTTGTTTTTCTCCATAATAGACATTTAGATTTTTAGATTTTATTTTTACATTATTCATTAGTTCCATCTTTTCTCAAATTTTTGTCTTAAGTATACTGCTAAAAAATTCATTACAATCAAAAAACTTAATAACATCATAATAGTGGCTGATGTTTTTTCAACAAACCCTCTCTCAGCAGACTCTGACCATAAATAGACTTGTACGGGTAAAGATGAAGAAGGATCAATTGGTGTTGATGGAATATCAACAACAAAAGCTACCATTCCTATCAAAATTAATGGAGCTGTTTCTCCTAATGCTTGTGCTAATCCAATAATAGTTCCTGACAAAGTACCAGGTAAAGCTAAAGGAACTACATGATGAAATACAGATTGAAATTTTGATGCACCTACTGCTAACGCACCTTCTCTTATTGATGGCGGTACCGCCTTCAAAGAAGCCCTACAAGGAATTATTATTCTAGGTAAAGTCATAAGCGCCAAAGTGATACCAGCTACCAGAGGAGTAGATCTTGGTAATTGAATTGTAGCTAGAAGTATTTGAAGAGCCAATAAACCATAAACAATTGAAGGTACAGCGGCCAAGTTATTAATATTTATTTCTATGAAATCAGTGATTTTATTTTTAGGTGCAAATTCCTCCAGGTAGATCGAAGCTAATACTGCTACTGGGAATGCCAATAATAAACAAATTAAAATACTATAAAAAGAACCTACAAGAGCACCGCCTATACCAGCTATTTCTGGATCTCTTGAGTCTCCATTTTTAAAAAAGTAATTATTAAAATTTTTAGTGATTGTTTTATTTTCTACTAAGACATCGTAAATTTCTAACTGGAAATTGGAAATTCTTCTCCTGTCTTCAGGTAAATCTCTTGGATAATTCCCCTTATGTAATTGATCAATATCATCTGAGGCCGTGATTTCTAAATTAATTTTTTTACCGATTAAATTTTTATTATTTAAAAAAGCTTTTTTTATTTCAATTTCAGCATCAGTTGTAAAAAGTTCTATAAGCGCATCTTCTTCATCCATGTTTTTTGCTGGATATACCTTTAGTAAACTTTCTATCGTAATATCAAAAAAGTCAGCCTCTAATATATCTTCTTCGGATGCCCCAGGTTCCAATTCAAGAAGATCTTTATCATAGAAAACCTCAACATTTATTGCTGTTTTCATAAATGCAGAACTACCTTTAGAAAAAATGTTATGAACTAAAATCAAAACAAATAACAAAGCGAAAAAAATTGATGCTAGACCATAAAACCTAAATCTTTTTTCTGCATTATGTCTTTTCTTTAATCTTTGTTCTTTAGTCATACTTTTCTCGATATTTTTTAACAGCTCTTTGAGCAATGTAATTCAAAATTAAGGTTGCAATAAATAATGTTAACCCTAGAGCAAATGCAGATTGTGTTTTAGGGCTATCAAACTCTTGGTCACCAACTAAAATCATAACTATTTGAGTTGTGATTGTTGTGGTTGATTCAAGAGGATTTATAGTAAGGTTTGCAGCTAGACCCGCAGCCATCACAACGATCATAGTTTCACCTATTGCCCTTGAGACTGCTAAAAGAATAGAACCTATTATTCCCGGTAAAGCCGCAGGTATAACTACTTTTTTAATGGTTTCAGATTTTGTAGCACCAATTGCATATGAACCATCTCTAAGTGATTGAGGGACAGAATTAATTACATCATCTGATAAGGATGAGACATACGGTATGATCATTATACCCATTATCAATCCTGCTGCCAAAGCACTTTCTGATGAAACTGTTAAACCAAAATTTTCTCCAATTTGTCTAAAAAAAGGTCCAACTGTTAAAGCTGCAAAAAAACCATAAACAACAGTTGGTATACCTGCTAAAATTTCGATTATTGGTTTTGAAATCCTTCTAATTTTTAATGAGGCGTATTCTGCCATATAAATTCCTGAAAAAAGTCCAATTGGAACTGCAACTAACATTGCTATGAATGCTATAAAAGTTGTTCCAGCAATTAAAGGAATAAAACCAAAAGCATCCTTTAATTCTTCAAATTCTGCTGCAGTAATTGAAGAGGCATCTCTTACGAAAGCTCTTTGTGGGCTCCAATTTGTTCCAAATAAATAATCAAAAATATTAATTACAGAAAAAAATTTAATACTTTCAAATAATAATGAAAAAATTATTCCTAGTGTTGTTAAAATTGCAATAAGAGATGATACAAACAATAAGCCTTTTAATATGATTTCTACATCATCTCTAGCTTTATTATTTTTGTTAATTTTTTTTAAGGAATAAATTACCGATGCTATTACTATAGCAAAAATTAGTACAACTTTTGAATTTGTAAAAAGATTAATAAATTTTGCATAAGCAAGTGCGCTTTCTCTTAAAATACTGTCAATATCACCAAAATAAGTTCCCAAATGAATAGCTTTAATTTTTTCATAAATTAAATTAGCTTCATTTTTGTCATTAAAAATAGCTCCTTGATTTGCTGCAGTTTCAATTATTATTGATTTAATTATTACAGGCTCAAATAATGACCATATTAATAAAAAAACTAGAGAAGGAATTGAACACCATAAAACAAGGTAATATCCATAAAATTTAGGTAATGCATTTAATTTAATATTTTTTTCGATTGCAATACTTTTAGTTTTTGACCTTCCATAAAAAAATAATGATAGAGAAAATATTGTTATTAAAAATATTAGAACGAAGTTCATTCGAGGTTTCTATAACTTTTAAATGTTACATTTTTGTTACAAACTAACTCTGAAATTGAAATTAAATAAAAGGCCAGTATTTACTGGCCTTTTATTGGGGATAAGTTTAAATTTATTTGATACTTATTGTGTTTAAATCTAAAGCAGCTGTTCTTGTTATTTGGTATTCTTCAGATGCTAAAGGGACTAATCCTATTTTCGCTAAGTAACCTCTGTTACTCATAGCTTTTTTAGAAGTGAACTCTTTTAAAAATTCCTGAATACCAGGAATTACACCTATGTGAGCCTTTTTAACATAAAAAAACAAAGGTCTTGCTATCGGATAAGAGTAATCTTGAATACCTTCTAAAGATGGTTGAACTCCTTCAACAGAGGATGCTTTAACCTTATCTTTATTAGCAACTAGATAACTATAACCAAAAAAACCAAAAGCATCAGGATTAGATGTAAGTTTTTGTACAATTAAAGTATCATTTTCACCTGCTTCTACAGCGTAACCGTCTTCTCTAATTTTAGCACATTCTTTTTTAGCTTTATCACCAAATAAAGATTTAGCAGTTTTTGTACATCCTTTAACCATTACAAGAGAATTCCATGCATCTCTAGTACCAGAAGTTGGAGGAGCAACTAAAATTTCAATTTTTTTATTTGGAAGACTTGCATCTATGTCACTCCATTTTTTGTATGGATTTTCAATAAGTTTGCCATCAACATCAACTTTAGCAGCTAAAGCTCTCCACAATTGCTCTTTTGTAAAATCTGCATCTGGAGCACTAACAGCATGTGCAAATGAAATTCCATCATTGCCTACTACAATTTCAATGATTTCGGAAACTCCATTTTTTTCACATAAAGTTTTTTCCTTAGGTTTAATTGCTCTTGAAGCATTAGTAATATCTGGATGATTAGCACCAACTCCAGCACAGAATAATTTCATTCCACCACCAGTTCCTGTACTTTCAATAACTGGTGTTTTGAATTTTCCACTTTTACCAAACTTTTCTGCAACCACTGTTGCATAAGGGTAAACAGTTGATGATCCCACTATTTTGATTTGATCTCTTGAGTAACTTGATGTCGTAAAACCAATTACTAAAAGAAAGCTTATAAATATACTTGTTAATTTATTCATATTTCTCCTTGTTAAATTCATAATGCAAAACTAAATAATTCTGATTCTTTAATACTTTATTAAAGGAAGGTTAAACTTTTGTTACAATGACTAACTTTTTAGTTGAATTACAAAGAATTAAATTTGATATCTATTGTGGTTCCTTCATTTTCAACACTATTAATATCCATCTCTGCTCTATGTTGTGAGACTAAATGTTTTACAATGGCTAAACCAAGACCTGTACCACCTACACTTCGGCTTTTACTTGGATCAACTGTAAAAAATCTCTCAGTGATTCTATGTATAGACTCTTTTGGAATACCTATTCCCTGATCTGCTACTGAAACAGTATTAAACTCACCATCTTTTTTAGCAGTGATTGTAATTTCTTTATTTTTATCACTGTATTTGATTGAATTATCGATAAGATTAGTAAAAATTTCTATTAATTTATCTCTATCACCAATTATTTTAAAATTATCAATTTTGTTAAATTTAATACTAATATTATTTTTACTAATTATTTTTTCATAAGTTTTAATAACATAATCAATCAGTTCTATAAGATCTATTTCATGTGTTGGTCGAATATGTTCCTGTAATTCAATTTTAGATAATGATAATAAATCTCTGATTAAATTTTCCATTCTCTCAGATTGAGAGCTCATTACTGGTAATAAATTAGTTACTTCCGAATTCTTTTTTAAATCTGAATTATTTTCAAATGTTTCAAGTCCCATTTTAATGGATTGTAGAGGTGTTCTTAGCTCATGTGATACGTTAGCCACAAAATCAGATTTTAATTGTTGGAATTTATGGAATTCAGTTAAATCCCTTATGAATAAGACGCAACATACTTCATCAAAAAAAAGATTATTCTTATCAAGGTAAATTGTTATATTTAATCTTTGAACAGCTTGGTTTCTAATTTCAATTTCAAGATCTGAAATATTGTTACCCTCAAATGATTTATCAATTGAACTTAAAAGATCAGGGTTTCTTAAAAAGCCGCTTATATTCTCTTCTAGTTTTATCTGAAATAATTTATTAGCAGAATTGTTGCTAAAAAGAATTTTCTTACCTTTGTCTAAAATTATTATTCCTTCAGGAATATAATTTAATAAATCATAAATATTTTTTCTATAGTCTTTATTTTCTACAACTTTAATTTGATCATTATTATCTTTAGTTTCAGTTTTAATACCTAATACTTTTTCTTTTTTTAGTAATAGATAAGTAAGAAGAACAATTATTACTAATAAAATTATTGTTAATAACTCCATTACTTCACTCTACCATATACATCTTGATATCTTACAATATCACTCTCCTTCAAGATTGAGCCAACTTGAGCTTCAACAATTTTAATAGGTTTTTTTCCTGGATTTTGAACTCTATGGATTGCTTCTAATGGAATGAATATATGTTCACCTGGCTTTTTAATTATAATATCTTTATTAAGAGTTATTTTTGCATTTCCTTGTGTGATCAACCAATGTTCAGCTCTGTGATGGTGTTTTTGTAAACTTAGTATTCCTTTTGGTTTTACATATAACTCTTTAATTAAAAACTCTTTGCCCTCGAATAGATTGGTGTATCTGCCCCATGGACGGTAATATATATTTTTTTTCTTAATATATTTGTTTTTATTTTTGTCATACATTTTCAGAATTTCTTTCCAACTACCAAGATCTGACCAAGGAATATCTAATTTGATAGCGTTAATTTGTTTGGTTTTTTCAAGAATTGCATAATCAAAAGATTTGGCGGTTGCTTTTATAAATGAAGCTTTGTTTAGATAATATGTATTAGTCTTATATTTTGCTTTATTAACTGCATTTACACAATTTCTGAAAGTTTTGGGCTGATATTTTTTAAAGTTATTAATAATAGAATCTTTTCGAAGATAAAACATTCCAGAATTCCAATAGCCTTTATTCTTTATAATTTGTTTGGCCTTAGCTTCTTTTGGTTTTTCAATAAATCTTGTTACTTTATTAATATTACCTTTAATCTTTTTGGTTAAAAAATAACCATAATCACTCGTTGGAGATTTAGGTTTTATTCCAAAAACAAATATATTTTCTTCATTTAGATTTGATTTATTTTTACTTATCGCCTTATTAAAAATACTCATCTTTTCAATCAAATGATCTGCTGTAAAAAACATTAAGGGCTGATTATCTGGAATATCTTTAATTAAAGCTGTACTTAATATAGCTGGTGCAGTGTTTCTTTTTGCAGGCTCTACAACAATTTTATATTTACTTATTTTGTTTTTTCTTAAATGCTGTTTTACTTTGCTTAAGTATTTCTTATTGGTACTAATAATTGGAGAGTCGTAAATTGATGCTTTTGTTCTCTCAAGTGTCTTTCCAAGTAACGTCCAATTACCAAAATCAATAAACTGTTTTGCTTGATGATTTTTAGAATTTGGCCAAAGTCGAGTTCCAGCACCTCCACATAATATAACTGGACGAATTTTCATTAAATCTCTGAATAATCCTTAACTTCTTTTTTCTTACCTGGGTGTGTTGGTGCACCTAAATACGCAGGTCCAACTGTTTGTGCATATTTCCATAAAGTACCTGATCCAAAATCTGATTTTCTAGCCTTCCATTTTCTTTTTCTTGCAGCCATTTCTTTTTTAGAAAGTCTTACATTGATAGTTCCTTTTTTGGCATCAATATCGATGATATCTCCTGTACGTAAAAGGCCTATAGGACCCCCTAGAGCGGCCTCAGGGCCTACGTGACCAACACAAAAGCCTCTTGTGGCCCCAGAGAACCTACCATCAGTAATAAGGGCTACTTTCTCCCCTTTTCCTTGTCCGTAAATTGCACCAGTTGTCGATAACATTTCTCTCATACCTGGACCTCCAACTGGTCCTTCGTATCTAATTATAATTACATCGCCATCATTATACTTTCTACTTTGAACAGCTTTCATTGCACTTTCCTCATTATCAAAGCATCTAGCTTTTCCGGTAAACTGTAATTTTTTAAGTCCAGCAACTTTAACAATTGCACCTTCAGGTGCTAAGTTTCCTTTTAACCCAACAACACCTCCTGTTGGTGATAATGGATTTTTATAAGATCTCATTACTTTTTGTTTTGGATTAAATTTAATTCCTTTTAAATTTTCCTTCATTGTTTTTCCAGTAACAGTCATGCAATCACCATGAATATATCCACCTTCATATAAAGTTTTTAATAACATTGGTACACCACCTGCTAACCACATATCTTTAGCAACATATTTTCCACCTGGTTTTAAATCTGCAAGATAAGGTGTTCTTTTAAAAATTTTAGCAACATCCATTAAATCAAATTTAATTCCTGCTTCATTTGCAATAGCAGGTAAATGTAATCCTGCATTAGTGGATCCACCAGTTGCAGCAACAACTGTTGCAGCATTTTCTAAAGCCTTTTTAGTTACAATGTCTCTTGGTTTAATCCCTTTTTTCAAAAGGTTCATAACCATTTTACCACTAGCTTTTGCGTATTTATCTCTTTCTTCATAAGGAGCTGGTGTTCCTGCTGAATAAGGAAGTGCTAATCCAATAGCTTCTGATACGCATGCCATTGTATTTGCTGTAAATTGTCCACCACATGCACCTGCACTTGGACAAGCAACTAATTCTAATTTTCTAAGCTCTGCAGCTGACATTTGACCTGAAGAATGTTTTCCAACTGCTTCAAATACATCTACTACTGTTACGTCTTTTCCTTTGTATCTCCCTGGAAGAATTGATCCACCATATATAAATACACTTGGTACATTTAATCTAACCATAGACATCATTAGACCTGGTAAGGATTTATCACATCCTGCAATCCCTACTAAAGCATCATAACAATGACCTCTAACCGTAAGTTCAGCAGAATCTGCAATTACTTCTCTTGATATCAATGAAGACTTCATTCCTTCATGACCCATTGCGATACCGTCTGTTACGGTAATTGTACAAAATTCTCTTGGAGTTCCACCATTAGCTCTAACTCCTTTTTTAACTGATTGAGCCTGTCTCATTAGAGCAATGTTACAAGGAGCTGCCTCATTCCATGTGGAAACGACGCCAACAAAGGGTTTTGCTACATCTTTCTCAGTTTCCCCCATAGCATAGTAAAATGATCTGTGTGGTGCTCTATCTGCCCCTAATGATGTATGTCTGCTTGGAAGTTTCTTTTTGTTAAATTTAACCATTATATACCCTTTATTGTTACTGATATTTTCTCAATATCATTCTTTAAATTATTATAATTATTTTTTTCTTGTTCAACAATCTCTTTTGGAGCACGGTCTACAAAACTTTTATTTTCTAATCTTTGAGATATTTTATTCATCTCTTGCTCTAATCTGCTTTGTTTATTTGTTAAATTTTCTTTTATTAATTTTAAATCAACATCTTTATCAAAATAAATCTTAAACAAATCCCCAGATACAACCATTGTCGCAGCTGGTTTATCTAAATCCTTTTCTAATATACTGTTTATTCTTCCTAGTTTTTTTAGAATAATTTCATTTGTATTAATAAAGTCTTTTTGATTTTTATTAATATTGCTTATTGATACATCAATAAATGAGCCTGGGCTTACATTTAACTCGTTTTTAAATGATCTAATCTCTGAAATAATATTGATGATATTTTCAACTTGTTCGGTGCTACTATCCCTATTTATTTCACCTGATAACCAATTTTTAAGCATCAAATAATCACTACCGTCATTATCAAATTTGTTCTTAAGCCAAATTTCTTCAGTAACAAACGGAATAAAAGGATGTAACAAAATCAAAATTTGTTTGAATACAAAAGAGGATACCTTTTTAACCTCTGCTTTAGCTTTTTCATCATCTGAAAAGAGTATAGTTTTAGATAGCTCTAAATACCAATCACAATACGAATGCCATGCAAATTGATAGGCATTTTTAGCTGCTTCATCAAATCTATAATCTTCAAGGTTTTTTTCTATCTTATTTTTTGCTTCAAGGAGTTCTGAATAAATCCATTTATTAATATTTACATTTAAACTTGGAACTTTATCTATATCCTTAAAATCACATTCATTAGTGATTAAAAAATTATTTGCATTCCATAATTTATTTAAAAAATTTCTATAACCTTTTACTCTATCCTCAGAAAGCTTAACATCTGTACCTGGTGAGGCCATTGATAACAAAGTAAATCTTAAAGCATCTGCACTATATTTTTCAATTAAATCTAAAGGATCAATTACATTACCTTTAGACTTAGACATTTTTTGTCCCTTCTCATCTCTAACCAATGCATGAACATAAATATCTTTAAATGGTTCTTTATTTAAAAATTCAGTACCAAACATAATCATTCTGGCAACCCAGAAAAATATAATATCAAAACCTGTAACTAATACTGATGTTGGATAAAATTTATCTACATATTTATTATCATCCGGCCAACCAAGTGTAGCAAAAGGCCATAGTCCAGATGAAAACCAAGTATCTAAAACATCTGGATCACGATTTAATTCAACATCTTTACCATAATGTTTTTTAGCTTGTAGTTTTGCATCATCTTCATTTTCAGCTACAAAAATTTTTTCATCAGGACCATACCAAGCAGGTATTTGATGGCCCCACCAAAGCTGTCTTGAAATACACCATGGTTCAATATTATTCATCCATTGGAAATAAGTTTTCGACCAATTCTCAGGAAAGAAATTTGTTTTCTTTGAATTAACTACTTCCTTAGCTTTTACAGATAATTTACCAGCATCTGCAAACCATTGTTCAGTTAAAAAAGGTTCGATTATTGAATTTGATCTATCTCCATAAGGAACTTTGTTTTTAATATTTTCTTCTTTTACAAAAAATTCTTTTTCTTTAAGTTCTTTTAAAATTCTTTTTCTAGCTTCAAACCTATCAAGACCTATAAAATGTTGAGGAGCGTTTTCATTTATTTTACCAGCTTCAGTAAAAATATTTATTATTTCAAGATTGTTTCTCTGACCTACGTCATAATCATTGAAATCATGTGCCGGAGTTATTTTTAATGCCCCTGTTCCTTGTTCAGGATCTGCATAGTCATCCTCAATAATTTTTATTTTTCTTCCAACAATTGGAATGGTAACTGTTTTTCCAACAAAGGATTTAAATCTTTCATCTTTTGGATTTACAGCTATAGCTGTATCACCAAGCATAGTTTCAGGTCTTGTTGTTGCAATTGTAATAAATTCTTCAGTCCCATCTATTGGATATCTGATGTAATAAATTTTAGAATTTACCTCTCTTTGATCTACCTCTAGGTCTGAAATAGCTGTTTTTAAAACTGTATCCCAGTTAACTAATTTCTTATCTTTATAGATTAGACCTTTGTTATAAAGATCTACAAAAACCTTAATTACTGATTTAGATAAATTCTCATCCATGGTGAAGGCATTTCTTGACCAATCACAAGAACAACCAAGTTTTTTTAACTGATTAATAATTATGTCTCCATATTGCTCTTTCCACTCCCAAACTTTTTCAATGAATTTTTCTCTACCAATTTCATTTTTATCAATTTTTTCAGAGTTCAATTTTTTCTCTACTAAAGCTTGAGTGGCTATACCAGCATGGTCTGTACCCGGTTGCCATAAAGTTTCAAAATTATTCATTCTATGGTAACGAACTAATAAATCTTGAATTGAATTATTAAGCGCATGTCCCATATGCAAACTACCCGTCACATTTGGTGGTGGAATTACAATTGAGAATTTTTTTGAATTGTCTTTAGGTTTAAAAAGACCATTTTTTTCCCAATAAGAATAAATTCTATTTTCTACATCAGAATGTATATATTTATCGCTACTCATTGATGTTAAAGTTTATAATTTAATAATCTAAATTAACAATAATCAATTTGGATCGTTATTTAATAGACTAATAGAAAAAATTTAATATAAAAAGGCATCTGTAGCTATTAGCTAAAAATAAGATGGCAACGTGGCGGAATGGTTACGCAGAGGATTGCAAATCCTTGTATCCCGGTTCGATTCCGGGCGTTGCCTCCAAAAAAAATCTTGTTTTAGTTACAAAAAAAAGTAAGTTGGCTTTTTTACATTCCTCGGTAGCTCAGTTGGTAGAGCAGTTGACTGTTAATCAATTGGTCGCAGGTTCGAGTCCTGCCCGAGGAGCCAAAAATTTAAAATTATAAAATAGAATATCTCTTAAATAAAAATCTAGGGTCTTAATTAAAAATTTAATTAAACTGCTTTTGAAACTCCTGAACCTGAAATTTGTAAAGATTTATTAAATTTTAATTTTTGATCAGCATTAAGTTCTGAATATAATTTTACTAAAAAATTATAATTAACATTCATGTGACCTTCTTGTGATTTTTCTAAATTCACTAAATATTCCGAAAAATCTTCAAAGAAATAATTAATTGGCACTTTTAAATAATTTGCAAGCTGAAGTAATCTTATTGAGCTTACACCGTTAGTTCCTTTTTCGTATTTTTGGATTTGTTGAAATGTTACATTAATTGCTTTTGCTACTTTAGTCTGTGTTAAACCTAAAGCTAGTCTTCTTAGCTTAAGCTTGTTGCCTAAGTGTTTATTGAAATTATCTTCCATTAAGACCCCTCTTAATTAAATTTTATAAATACTATTGAACCTATTTATTAATGTTACTGCAATAGAAAAATTTATTTTTTTTTGTAAGAAATTTAAAATAATTGAAATACTGTCAAGCATTAGTTCAACGAAAAATAAACATATTTAGATTGTCTTATTCTAAAATTATGCCTTAAAAAATATATATTTTTATAATATTTGACTTAAAAATAGCTTAGTTCTATCGCTCTTTGGATTAGCAAAAAACTCTTTTGTATCAGCTTTTTCTACTATCATTCCTTCATCCATAAAGATCATTTTATCTGCTACTTCCTTAGCAAATCCCATCTCATGTGTAACAACTATCATTGTCATACCTTGGTTTGCTAGATTTACCATTACATCTAGAACTTCCTTAATCATTTCAGGATCAAGGGCTGATGTAGGTTCGTCAAACAACATGATTTTAGGTTCCATGCAAAGAGCTCTAGCTATAGCAACCCTTTGTTGTTGACCACCTGATAATTGACCTGGAAATTTTTGTGCTTGATCAAGAATTTGAACTCTTTCTAAATGTTTTAAAGCTAATTCTTCAGCTTCTTTTTTTGGCATTTTTTTTACCCAAATTGGTGCAAGTGTACAATTATCTACAATTGATAAATGAGGAAACAAATTAAACTGTTGGAATACCATTCCAACTTCTGCTCTAATTTGTTCAATATTTTTTGTGTCTTCAGTAAGAGTATTTCCATCAACAATAATATCGCCTTGCTGATGTTCTTCTAATCTATTGATACATCTAATTAATGTAGATTTACCTGATCCTGATGGACCACAAACAACAATTTTTTCTTTTGGTTTAACCTCAAGATTAATGTCTTTTAAAACTTGAAAATCACCAAACCATTTATTTACATTTTTTATTTGAATAATACTGTCAGACATATTTTATCGCTCTGTTTTATATTTCTGTTCTAGATTATAGCTATACTTACTCATTGCATAACAAATAATCCAGAAAATTATTGCAGCAAATACATAGCCTTCCATAGCAAAACCTAACCACTCTGGATTAGTTTTTGCTAAATTTAACATTCCTACTATTTCAAGTAAGCCAACTACAAAAATTAGAGGAGTATCTTTAACTAAAGCCAAAAATGTATTAGCAATTCCAGGTATTACTAACTTTAAAGCTTGTGGAAGAATTACAAAAATATGCATTTTCCAATATCCCATTCCAAGTGATTTTGCAGCCTCATATTGACCACGTGGTAATGCTTGTAAACCACCTCTAATAACTTCAGCAACATAAGCAGCTTCAAATAAAGAAATTGCTATGATTGCTCTAACTAATTTATCAATAAAAAAATCTTCAGGTAAAAACATTGGAAACATTACGGCTGACATGAACAATACTGTAATTAAAGGAACTCCTCTCCAAAACTCTATAAATCCAATTGATATATATCTTATTAAAGGAAAATCAGATCTTCTACCTAGTGCAAAAGCCATTCCAATAGGAAAACAGAAAATTAAACAGAAAAACGAAATTATAAATGTAAGTGATAATCCGCCCCAAGCTCCAGTTTCAACCCAATTTAATCCATCAAGTTTACCTAACTCAATTAATTCCTCGTAAAAAATGAAATATTTTAAAGCAATATAAAGAGTGATTGGTACAAATATAAAATAATAAAATTTAAATCTACCTGGGATAAAGAAACCAATAATAATTGAAATTACAGCAGCAATTATTCCATAAGAAAAGTCAAAAAATACTGGACCACCTGATATGAAAAAGAAAATAAATAGGAAAGCTATAAATGGATAAATTACAACATAATAAAGAGTTAAGTATTTTTTAAATTTCTCAGTCGCAAAATACCCAACAGAACCTAAGAGAGCTAACGCTATGAAAGATAAATTTATTCTCCATTGCTCAGCATTAGGATACATTCCATACATAAATCTTCTAAACCAAACTTTAATATAAGTCCAACAAGCTCCAGTACCTGAACAGACATCTTTACTATCTCCTGCAAAACTTGCATCAACTAAAAACCAACTTAATATTGGTGGTGTTGCTTTAATGATTATAAAAATAATTAATAAGGATAAAACTGCATTAAAATTGTTTGTATTAATATTTTTATTTACTTGATCTAGAAACTTATAACCACTGTGTTCAATTCTTATAAAATGCAGACCTATAAATCCTAATATTATTGGAATTATAAAGCTTAATGATGAAGGTAAAAATCCAGTGATATTTAAACTAAAAAATGAATTAAGAAATACATCAATAACGCTAATAACAAATAAAAATGAACCTAAATACAAAAAGGTATTTAAATTTTCCTTATCTGGTTTTAAAAAATTAATTTTTGACATTTATTTTTCCTTAATCGCAATTTTTTTGTTGTACCAATTCATAAGAATTGAAATTGATATACTTAAACTTAAATAAGTAAGCATTGTTATTGAAACTATTTCAATCGCTTTACCAGTTTGCATAAGCGCTGTCCCCGCAAAAACTAGTACTAAATCAGGATAAGCAATAGCAGCAGCTAGAGATGAATTTTTAGTTAAATTTAAATATTGGTTTGTTGTTGGAGGAATAATAATTCTTAATGCTTGGGGCATTACTACTAATTTTAAGACTTGATTAGGATTTAAACCAATCGATGCAGCAGCTTCTTTTTGACCTTTTCCAACTCCTTGTATTCCAGCTCTTACACATTCAGCAATGAAAGTTGCTGTATATAAAGCTAATGATAAAGTTAAAGCTATTAATTCAGGAGGTAAACTTAAACCACCTTCATAAATAAATGATGTTGTTGCTAATTGCTTTAATTTAGGTATTTCAAAAGATAAACTGACACCTCCAATTAAAAAGCTTAGTAAAGGTAATATAAAAATTAAACCTACTGATATCCAAAAAACTGGTAACTGTTTACCTTGCGTTTCTTGAACTTTTCTTGCATGAATTCTAATTACAACAATTGCAATTATTGCTGCAATTATTGAATATAAAAATATATTAAGATTTTCCCAAATAAATGCTGGAACATACAAACCTTTAATCGTTAAGAAAAAAACACCTAACATTGCATCCGCATCCTGAGGCAATGGTAGAGCTCTTAAAGCAGCAAAATACCAAAAAAATATTTGTAAAAGTAGCGGTATATTCCTAAAAAATTCTACATAAAAAGCAGCAAATTGATTTATTAAATAATTTGGAGAGAGTCTTGCAACACCAACGATAACACCTAAAATTGTTGCAAAAATAATTCCAATTACAGAAACTAAAATAGTATTAAGTAAACCAACTAAATAAGCTCTAAAATATGAATGTGACCCATCATATTCAATTAGAGAAAACTGAACATCAAAAGATGACTCTTGAGAAAGAAACCCATATCCAAAATCAATACCTCTATTCTCCATATTGATTTGAGCGTTATATGTAAAAAATCCAAAAACTAATACTACTACTAAAACGGTAATTAACTGGGGAATGATTTTTTGTAATTTCAAGTCCATTTGAACGCTTATAAAAAAAAGGGCTAGAAAAATCTAGCCCTTTTTAATTAGTTAAATGTGCAATTATCTTGCAGGTGGTACATAAAGAATTCCACCTTTAGTCCATAATTCATTTGGACCTCTGTCAGGTAAAATTCCAGTGTCAGCTATATTTCTTTTGTAGCTTTCACCATAGTTACCAACTTGCTTAATAATTCTTAAGCTCCACTCATTGTCTAGACCAAAAGCAGCACCTAATTCACCTTCAGCACCAACTAATCTTTTTACAGCTGGGTTGTCTGAAGTTTTCATTGAGTCTGCATTAGCAGAAGTAATTCCGTACTCTTCTGCTTCGATCATAGCATTTAAAGACCATCTAACGATATCTTCCCATACAGAGTCACCTTGTCTTACAACTGGTCCTAAAGGCTCTTTAGAAACAGTTTCAGGTAATACAATGTGTTCATCTGGGTTAGACATTTTAGTTCTTTGTGCAGCTAGACCTGATTTATCAGTAGTATATGTGTCACATCTACCAGCATCATAAGCAGCTACGACTTCATCAGCTTTTTCGAAAGCAACTGGCTCATAAGAAATTCCTTTAGAGTTAAAGAAGTCTCTCATGTTTAACTCAGTTGTTGTACCAATGTTAGTACAAGCTGAGATACCATCTTTGAATTGGCTTGTTGAAGTAATACCAGAACTTTTTCTAACCATGAAACCTTGACCATCGTAGAAGTTTACTCCAACGAAAGTAAGTCCGATATCAGCATCCCTAGAAAGAGTCCAAGTTGTGTTTCTTGATAAGATATCAATCTCACCAGAAGTTAAAGCTGTAAATCTTTCTTTAGCACTTAGTGGTGTAAACTTAACTTTGTTTGCATCACCTAGTACTGCAGCAGCTACAGCTCTACATACGTCAACGTCGATACCAGTCCAATTTCCTGCTGCATCAGCATTAGAAAATCCTGGAAGACCTTGAGATACTCCACATCTTACAAAACCCTTCTTTTGAGTGTTTTTAAGTGTTTTAGATTTTTTAGCAGCCATAGTTTCTGTTGTAAAAGTAAACAACACTGCAACCATAGCAACTAAAGAAGTTAATTGTTTTAAGTATTTAAACATTATTCTTCCTTTATGTTATTTTTATTTGTTAACAAATAATTCAAAATTACTTTTGAATATTTTTAATTTAAGCATGTAAGAATTAAGTCTTCAAGCAAAATATAGGTTCTTAATTTAAATAATAAGTATTTTAGTCAAGGATTATTATATCAATAATAGAGGTAATAATATTAATGGCGCGCCCTGGAGGATTCGAACCTCCGACCCTCGGTTTAGAAAACCGATGCTCTATCCAGCTGAGCTAAGGGCGCAAAATTTATTGATATATATAATACTAAATTAATTTTTAAAAAGGAATTTTTTAGCAATTAACAATAAGGATAACAGTTCAACTCTTCCGATAATCATAAAAAATATAAGAAAATATTTGGTTAAAAAGTGCAAATTTTGAAAATCAAAGTCCGATAGTCCATAAGCAGATGAATTAACTGTATTCATCAATGTCAATACAGCTAATTTAAATGA
>CACKXG010000009.1 GCA_902604035.1 uncultured Pelagibacteraceae bacterium | reverse complement strand
CAATAAAATCTAAACTTGAATAAAATGTCTCATTATTGATTAATAATAATTTGAAAATCGCTATTGTTTCCTGAAAATGAAAATACAAAGGAGCAAGTATAATTAATAATCCTTTAAAAAAATAAAGTATTTGAGTGAAATAAGATTTTTCATTAATCAAAAATTGTGTATCTTCTTTGCCAAAGTGGTAGGAAGCGATCATTAAAAAAATAATTAAAGTTATTGATGGTAACAATATCCAAGTTACGATAACTAATACCGAAATTAAAATATATATAATGTAGAATATATAACTTGATTTTACATTAAACAATTTAAGCAGTTTTTTTCCTTTAATATGATCTAATGAACCATGGGAAACCCCTATAATTAAAATTAAAAGTAAACACAAAATTGATGAAATATTAAAATTATTAAACTTGAACAGTAAAATACAAAAAATGTTTACAACAAAGAAAAAAATAAATGAATGATTTAGATTTATTTTTTTTATTTTATTGTTCATTTTAAATTAATTCTTTTAAAAATTTCCACTTTGGCATTTTTAGAATTACCTCTAAATCTTCAAAAAAACTGCTTTTATTTGATAAAAAATTGATAGCTGTTTTAGGTTTTGAATTAAAAACTTTGAAAAATATATTTCCCATTTCATTGGAATTATTTTTTAGAACTCTTAATAAGATTTTATCTAAAAAATCATATTTTGAATTAATTTTAAATAAATTTACATTTTTAATATTTTCTATGTTTTCTCTTATATATCTGCTCTGTTCTTGAATATTTAGGAACGTATAACCTGTACTTAACCTAGTCATGCCTCCTGCTGAGCCTATATAAATTTCATTTAATTTATTTACATTTTTTTGTCTAAAAAGTGGAATTGCACCAGTTTCTTTGAAATTGATTTTACAGTTTTTGATATTTAGGTGGTTGCTTAAATAATTATCAATTTGCTCATCATAATCTTTGAGTTTTTCATCATTTAGCTCAGATATCCAAGTAGTTTCAACTAATGCATTCCTTTTAGTAAATGGTAGCGTATAAAAAAAATGAACTTTACTTCTTTGATCACAAGCAAAGTCCATCAAATTGAAAATTTCGTCATCAAAAAAGTCTTTTTCTGTTTCTATTTCAACTCCACAAAAGTGTTGCCATAACTCACTCAGTTTATTCTTAAAATTAGGTACACTATTAAATATAATTGAATTTGATTTATCTATTTCATCAATACTTTTAAAAAACTGAATATTTTTATTTAATTTAAGTTTTGAAAGTATTTTTTCGTAGAAGATACCACTATCAATTGTTTGATATGGCGTATGTTCGCAATTTATATATTTCGTATTATTGGGTGTATTTATTGTAAAATTATTCCAACTTTTTTTGACACAGTCATCAAAATTATGGGAAAAAACTTTCCAAAATGACCAGGTTTTATCTCTTTTATAATCTTCTCTTGGTTCAATTATTGCTAGGGTTTTATCTTTTAATTTTTCATAAACCTCCAGCTCATATGCTAATGAAAGACCTGCGCAACCTCCGCCTATAATTGTGTAATCAAATTCTTTCATTTAAATTTATTTCTTCATTAATTAAATTATGGTCATGATTAATATTATCATCGTTTTTACTTATAAGTGATAACTTAATTAAGTCAAAAATAGATAAAAAAGTTTCAATAATTTTTTCAATATTTGAAACATAAATTTTTCCTGACTTTTTATAATTTTCTATGTTTTGTTTATTTAAAATTTTATATCCTATTTTTCTATAAACCCTTCTTGCTACTAAAATAGAAAATCTGAAACTTAACGGTATTTCTTTAATTGAGTAAAATGAGTTTTCATAAAACTGTTCTGAAAGCTTGATTGTATTCTTTATGTCCTCAAAACTTTCATTGATATAAAATCTATTATTTTTTTTATCTTCCATAACATCTCTTGAAATATTTGTTAATTGCATAGCTATCCCAAGGTCAATAGCTGATTTTAGAGATTGTTCTTTGTGAACATTCAATATCTTAGCTATCATCAATCCAACTGTTCCAGCTACCCTATAGGAATATATTAATAATTCTTTTTTTGAATTAAGTTTAACATTTTCTTTTATATCAGAATCAATACCCGCAAATAAATCGTCTACAATTTTAGTTGAAATACTAAATTCATTAACAAGATCCCACATGTTTTTAATAATCGGATCATCATAATTTTTATTAACAAAATTATTTCTAAATTTAATAAAATTATCTTTTTTTATTTCAATATTGTTTTCATCATCAGCAATATTATCTGCTTCTCTACAAAAATCATAAAGCGCAGAGCATTTTTCATAGGTTTTTTTTGGTAAAAAAAAACCTGCCCAATTAAAAGATTTTGCGTAAATGGCTAAATAATTTTTTGTTAACATTAAAATAATTTATCTAAAACTTTTGCTGAAGAGAGAACACCTGGCACCCCAGCTCCTGGATGTGTTCCTGCACCAACAAAGTACAAACCATCATATATTTCAGATTTATTATGAAATCTAAAGTATGCGGATTGAGTAAATTTAGGTTGAATTGAAAACCCTGATCCAAATTTTGTATTTAATTCTTTTTCAAAGTAATCAGGTGTTAGATAAAAGTCCTCAACTATATTATTCTTAAGATCTGGCATTAAGTCTTTTTCCATTTTTTCAATTACAAGATTTTTCATATTCTCACCTTCAGTTTCCCAATTTATTTTTGATTGATTGTTAGGAACAGGCACTAACACATAAAAACAATCATTTCCTTCTGGGGCCATAGTTTTATCAGTCGCTGTAGGTCTGTGAAGATAATAGCTAATATCATTATTTAATTTTTTCTTATCAAATATATCATCAAGATGTTCTTTATACTTTTCTCCAAACTTTATTGTATGATGTTCAACATTCTCATAAATTTTTTTTGTTCCAAAATAGTAAACAAATAAACCCATAGAATATTCCATTCGATTTTTTTTCCAATTAAACAACATGGATTTCTCGTTGCTTTTGCTTAACATTTTTTCATAAAATGCAGGTGGATCTGCATTACAAACAACATTATCTGCACCAATTTCATTGTCATTATTTAATTTTACACCACTTATTTTTTTATTTTTTGATATAATTTCTATAACTTCACTGTTTTTTATTATTTCAATACCAACCTCATTCATTAATTTTTCAAAACCTTTAATTAAATTTCCTGTTCCTCCAACAGAATAATGTATTCCCCATTTTTTTTCTAAATAAAGAATTAATCCATAAATAGAAGTGGTGGTAAAAGGATTTCCCCCAACTAGTAAAGGATGCATGCTAAGCATCCTTCTTAATTTTTCATTTTTTATATAAGATGAAACAAGTGAGTAAACTGATTTATAACTTTTAAGTTTTAATAGGGCAGGCAATTGTTGCATCATTACGAAAGGTTTATCAAATGGTACATCTGCAAGTTCTAAAAAACCTTTATCAAATATTTTTTTTGTAAAATTAACTAATTTTTCATATCCATTTACATCTTCTTTGCTAAGCTTCTCAATTTGGTCTTTCATCTCTATTTCGTTGCCTGAATAATTAAATTTAGTTTTGTCTTCAAAAATAAACTGGTACCAAATTTTAAGTGGAGTTAGTTCTATATAATTTTTTGGATCTTTATTGAATAACTCGAACAATTCATTAATTAAGTAGGGTGCAGTAATTACTGTTGGTCCAGCATCATATATAAATCCGTTTTTCTTAAAAACTCTTGCTCTTCCACCTAGGTCTGGATGTTTTTCTATTAATTTTACGTTATGTCCTTTTGCCTTAAGTCTTAGCGCTGCTGCAATCCCGCCAAATCCTGATCCGATGACTATAGAATTCATTATAACAATTTATAGCTTTTTTGAAAAATTGTAAGTGTATTATGAGTTAATTTTTTTTAACTCTGCTTTAGTTTCATCTAAATTTTTTTGAAACACAGCATCTAATTTTGACTTGTCTACAGATGTAGTTATTATTTTTTTAACTGAGTCCACGGCAATCTTTATTGATGCGTCCTTAATTTCTTTTAAAGCTGCTTCTTTCATCTGACTTATTTTATTTTCAGCTAAGTTTTTTTTAATTTCTGATGATTTATGAAACTTATCATTCATCTCAATTATTAATCTATCCGCATCTTTTTTGGCGTTCTCAAGAATTTCGTTGCTAACAGACTGAGCTGTATCTAATTTTTTTTGTGAGTTATCTAATAGTGTTTTTGCCTCGGTTCTTAATTTTTCACTTTCATCAATTTCATTTTTAATATCAGATATCATTTTATCTAACATTTCAGAAATTTTTTGAGGAATTTTAAGGTAAATTAACGCTCCAAAAAAAATAATAAATGATACGGCTACCCAAAATGTTGCATCAATTGCCATAGTATTTATCTCCATTTCTTTTAGATAGATCGTCAACAATTGCAGATATACTACTATTATTTACTTCTGCTCCAATTAGTTTTTGTAATAACTCAGATGAAGTCTCAATAGCAATTTTATTTATTTTATCTGGCGCATTTTTTCTTAATGCATCTATTTCTTTTTCAGCCTCAGCAATTTCATTATCAATTTGCTTATCAAGCACTTCTCTTTTTGCACCAATGTCTTTTAGTGCTTTTTCTCTTGCTTGATTGAAAATGCTATTAGCCTCAAGTTTACTTTTAGATATAATTTCATCGTATTCTTTTAGTTTTGCATCACTATCTTCTCTTTGTTTCTCAGCAGCCTCAATATTTTCTAATATTTGAGATTTTCTCGATTCTAAGTTGTTACTAATTTTTGGTAGTATTAGTTTAGATAAAACTAAATACATAATACCAAAAGTAAGTATTAGCCAAAAAATTTGAGAAACCCAAAACTCTGGATTTAATTGAGGCATACCTCCGCTTTCAGCTGCAAAAGCTTCTTTAATAAAAAAGAAGCTAAAAAATATTGACTGAAAATATATTTTTTTAACCATCAATTTAAAACGCAAAGAGAATGATTAACGCAACTACCAATCCGAATAATCCTGTAGCTTCTGCAAGTGCAAAACCTAAAAGCAAGTTAGGAAATTGTTTTTGTGCTGCAGATGGATTTCTCATTGCACCAGACAAATAATTTCCAAAAATTATTCCAATACCAACACCGGCTCCAGCTAAAGCAATTGCTGCTAAACCTGCTCCGATCATTTTTGCTGCTTCTAATTCCATTATATCCTCCTCTGTTATTAATGGTGTAAATTTAATGCATCATTTAAATAGATGCAGGTTAAGATTGCAAAAACATAAGCTTGAAGAAAAGCAACTAAGATCTCCAAACCAGTTAAAGCAACCGAAAAACTTAGTGGAAGCCACCCACCAACTATTCCAAGGCTAATTACAAAGCCCCCGAAAACTTTCATCATTGTATGACCAGCCATCATATTTGCAAATAATCTAACTGATAAACTTATAGGTCTACTTAAATAAGAAATAATTTCTATAACAACAATTAAAGGGAGCAAGACTGCAGGTACTCCACTTGGAACAAATAATTTTAAATACCCAAATCCGTGTTTAATAAAACCAATTACAGTCACTCCAATAAATATAAATGCTGCGAGCACAAATGTTACAATGATATGACTGGTTACAGTGAAAGTATAAGGTATCATTCCAAACATGTTACAAAATAAAACAAACATGAATAGAGAAAATATAAATGCGAAATATGGTTTAGCTTTTGATCCAGCTGTATCGCTAATCATTTTGGATACAAAGGTATAGCTAAGTTCTGCTAATAATTGAATTTTGTTTGGTAGTATTGAATTTTTTTTTGATCCTAAATTAAAGATTAATAAAATAGATACAGTACTCAAAATCATAAACAAACTTGCGTTCGTAAATGATATGTCGAATGCTCCAACTTTAATTTCAGGTCCAATTCTATAAACGTCGAATTGGGACATAGGATTTGCTGCCATAATACTTATTTATTTTTGCATTTTTTTTGCGGATCTAATCACATTGGTTATTCCAGCAACTACACCAACAAAAAAAAATATTAATATAAACCAGGGTTTAGTACCAAAGGTCTTATCAAAAATAAACCCAATAATTGTCCCCACAGCCACTGCAGAAACAAGTTCTGTGCTCAATTTGAATGCAGTTCCTATAGGTGAGGGGTCATTCTTCTTATTGTAGAGATTTTTCTTTGAAATCTTACTTTTTGCAATCTCTAAGCGAGTTTTGAAAGGGTCTTTTGGCATTTATATAGTTTAAGCAACCATACTCTCTGCCTTTTGTAAATCAACAGCCACAAGCTGACTAATTCCTTTTTGAGGCATAGTTACCCCATATAGTCTGTTCATTTTAGACATGGTTAAAGCATGATGAGTTACAATTATAAATTTGGTGTTGGTGATTTTAATTAGTTCCTCAAGTAAACTACAAAATCTTGTGACGTTAGCATCGTCAAGTGGTGCATCAACCTCATCTAATACACATATAGGTGAAGGGTTTGTTAAAAATACTGCAAAGATTAAAGAGAGCGCAGTCAACGCTTGCTCACCTCCAGATAACAAAGTTATAGATTGAAGCCTTTTTCCTGGAGGACTAACCAACATTTCTAAACCTGCTTCAAGTGGATCATCAGAGTCCACCAATTCTAGTTTGGCATTTCCACCATTGAAAAGTTTTGTGTAAACTTCATTAAATTTTCTATTAACTTTTTCAAAAGCTTCAATTAATCTTTCTCTTCCTTTTTGATTAAGTTCATTAATACTATCTTTCAGTTTCACGATAGCAGTAACAAGATCGGCACGATCCTGTTCCATTTTTTTTATCTCTTCTTCATATTTACTTGTTTCTTCATCTGCTTTTAAATTTACAGATCCTAATTTTTCTCTTTCTTGTTTTTTCTTATCTAAAGCATCTTCTTGATCAACTGGGTTTGGAAGCTCTTCTACTCCGTTTAAATTTGAATTTTCTAAAATATTATCTTCATTCAAATTTAACTCAGAACTAATTCTATCAAGGAGATCATTTTTTCTTTTTTGTAGGCCTTCAATTGTAGCTCCTGAGCTTGCTTTTCTTTCTCTGATTTGTATTGATTGTTCTTGAATTTCATTTAATTGCGTTCTTAACAATTCAATTTTTTGATCTGTTTCATCTATAATTGCTTCATTATCAATTTTTTCTTTATCTGAAATTCTTAAATTTTCTGAAATTTGACCTTTTCTCTCTGCCTGTGCTCTAGGTTGATTTTCTAAATCACTTAATTGTTTTGATAATTTTTCTTTTCTTTGTGTTAGTTCATTAACCATTTTTTCTGAGTTAGTTAGTAAATTTTTCCAACTTTCAATTTCCGTTTCAATGGTTTTAATTCTTTCATTTCTTTTTATAGACTCATTTTTAATTGATTGATTTTTACTATATGCATCCGCATATTTTTCTTGGAGTAATTTTATATTTTCTGATTTTTCGCTAACTCCTAATAACTCACTTCTTGATCTCTCATTTTTTAAATCATTTAAAAAACTATCTAGCTCCATATTACATCTATCTAGAAGAGTTACTGCTTGATTTATTTCATTACTATCTATTAATTCTTTTACCCTTGATATAGTGTTTTTTATATTTCTTATTGGACCAACACTTATATTTACAGTTTCTTCTGCTAGAGTGTTTACAACTTCATCAACAGCTTTTTGTTCTTCTTTAAGTTTATTTTTTGCACTTTCTAACTCTTCATTAGATAATTTTTCTGTTTCAAAATACTTCGAGTCTGTCTCAATTAATTCAGTTTTTTCTTCCTTCAATCTTTTTTCATTTGAGTTAGCGTCTATAATAATCCCTTTTTCTCTTGTGATATCATCATCAAGTGTTTGAATTGATTTTTTGATGCTTTCTATCTTATCTTGAATTCTAGTATTTTCCTCATCTAAACTTTGAAGTTCTAGATTAAGTCTTTGTATTCTAGATAAATTTTCTATATTTTTCTCTCTCAATGGATTTACTTTATCTGTAAAAGTTTTAATTGAATTTTCTAATTCAGATATTTTGTTATTAAATCCTTCTACTTCTCCTTCTGCCTCAGTATTAATTTCATTTTCTATTCTAATTTCTTTGTCTATTTCTAGTAATTTTAAATAATATAAACCTGCTTCAATTTTTTTAATTTGATCTGAAATTAGTTTGTATTTTGTTGCCTCTTCAGCTTGTTTTTGAAGATTTGCCAATTGTTTTTCTTGCTGTCTTCTTAATTCATCTGCTCTTTTTAAATTATTCTCAGCCGCACCCAATCTTAATTCAGCCTCATGTCTTCTAACGTGCAAACCAGATATTCCTGCAGCTTCTTCTAAAATAGCTCTTCTATCTGTTGGTTTCGCAGTTACTAATGCACCTATTCTTCCTTGGCTAATCATAGACGGAGAGTGTGCACCAGTCGAAAGATCTGCAAAAAACATTTGTGCATCTCTTGCTCTTACTTCTTTATCGTTAATGTAAAATTTAGATCCTTTATCTTTTTCTATTTTTCTTCTTATTTGTATTTGGTCTAATTCACGGTATTGGATAGGGCCTTCTTTATCTTTGTTTTCAACTTCGATTGATACTTCTGCAATATTTTTTGATGCTTTGTTAGATGTCCCTGAAAATATAACATCTTCCATACCAGATCCACGCATACTTTTTGCCGAGGTCTCTCCCATTACCCATCTTAAAGATTCTACAATGTTTGATTTTCCACAGCCATTAGGACCCACTATACCCGTAAGACCATCCTCAATTAAGAAGTTGGTTTTTTCAGCAAAAGATTTAAATCCGTTTAATTGGATTTTTTTAAACTCCATGCACTAACTTATATCAGTTTTTCTAGCGCTTTTTTTAAATTTTTATAATTTAGAGTTTTTTCGAATTTTTCGTTGTTAATAATTATCGTAGGAGTTGCGTTTACTTTGAAGTTCTTTGCTCCATCGATTCGATCATTTAATACAAAATCTTCAATTTCCTTATTGTTTATACAAGTATCAAAATCAATACTAAATCCCTCACTTTTTAAAAATTTTTGTAGATTTTTATTTGCCTCCTGGATTGAACTTCCCTTTACCCATTTTTGTTGATTAGCATATAAACTTTCAAGGATATCTGAATTGCCATCATTCTTACACTGAGAAACTTTAGATGCATTAAAGGCTGCTATGTCTAATGGAAAATGTCTAAATTCTATTTTAGCGAGTCCAGTATCAAGATACTCTTCCTTTAATTGAGGATAAATATTTTTATGAAAATTAGCACAATGACTACAAGTTAATGATTCAAAAGCTATAATAGTTATTTTTGCATCTTTGTTACCAACAGTTATCCTTTTAATTTCCTCAGCTTGTAAATTTAAGACTGTAGTAAAAAATATTAATATTAAGAATATAATTTTTTTCATTTCTCTCTAAAAACCTTGGTTAACTCTGTTAATGATTTTTTAATTTTTTCGTTTTTAACACCTCTAATCTTATCTTGGTATTTACTAATTGCCACATTTTTAACCTTTGTTTCACCCGAGCCCGTCATTTCATGTTCATCATCAAAACTTATGAATTTAAGCTTTTCAACAACAGAATATCCAAAAAAATTATTCATTTTATCTAAAATATCTTTTTTCGAATATTCTACGTCAACTTCATGTCCTCGCTTGACCATAACCATTAAGGTACTAACACCAAATTTATTTGAATTTTTAAATGTTTTTGGATAGCAAATTTTAAATAATTCATTTCCAACTAAATATTTCCAATTGCTCAGCGTTTCCGAATATACATGACCTTTTTTATTTATAATTTTTTTGACATTTTTTGGCAAAGTGTCTTTGAAAGATCTTAATCCTTGAATGCTAGCGTTTCTCTGCTTAGTATTATTTTTAGATTGCATATGAAAGATCCAATAATAACAAATAATATTCTTAATTGGTATGATTTAAATAAAAGATCTTTACCTTGGAGAAAGAATGTTTCTCAAACAAAAAAGCAATACTACACTTTAATAAGTGAATTTATGTTGCAGCAAACCCAGGTGGCAACCGTAATACCTTACTTTAACAGATTTATAAAAAATATTCCCACAATAGAAAAATTATCTAAATATGATGATAGAAAATTAATTAAACTTTGGGAGGGTCTTGGATACTATTCAAGAGTAAGAAATTTAAAAAAAACAGCTCAAATAGTTGTTAAAAATTTTAATAAAAAAATACCTAGAAATTTTGTAGATTTAAAGTCACTTCCAGGAATTGGAGATTATACAGCAAGTGCAATTTCTGCAATTGCATTCAATGAGCCAATAATTCCTCTAGATGGTAATATTGAAAGAGTATTAAAGAGATACTTATTTTTAAAAAAACAAGATCAAATAAAAAAAGAAAATTTACACGAGAAGAAAAAAATTTTTGGAACATCTATCAAAAGGTCTAGTGATTATGCTCAAGCTTTAATGGAATTAGGAGCACTAATTTGTAAACCTGTTAGTCCTAATTGTAAGTATTGTCCATTAGTTAAAAAATGCAAATCATTTAAAAATAAAAATTTTGATTTAGTAAAATTTAAAAAAAAAGATAAGGAAACTTTTTACAAGCTAAATGTTTATAAAAAAAATAATCATTATTTATTAATCAAAAATAATAAATTTAATTTTTTGAAAAATTTTAATATTTTCCCGATGGAGGAAGTAAATAATCCTAAAAATTTTGATAAAGATTTGAATTTTAAAATGTCTAATATGAACATGAATATTAAAATTGAATTTAAAAATAAATATAATTTAAATAAAAATAATTATTGGATTGATCCAACAAAGCTTCAAAATTATACACTGCCAACATTTACAAAAAAGATAGTTAAATTTTTAGAAAGTCATAAATGAAAAAAATTGCAATAATTGGTGCTGGAATTTCTGGTTTGTATATTGCCAATTTATTCAAAGATCATAAGGATTATCAGGTCACGATTTATGAAAAAAGGAATTCAATAGAAATGGAAGAAGGTTATGGAATTCAGTTGTCGGTAAATAGTGTAAAGCTTTTAAATAAAATAGGCTTCACTTCTTTCACTGAAGAAGAAAAATTTAATCCAAAAAAAATTGATTTTTATGAAATTAAAAATTCAAAAAAAATTTGTGACTTAGACATATCTAAATTTAATTCCGAAGATTGCAAATACACAACATTGAAAAGATCAAAATTGCTTCAATTTTTAAAAAAACAAATAAACGAAGATATGATCAAATATAACCACAATATTGAACAGATTGTTTACGATAAAGATTCAATAAAATTAACATTTGATAAAAATAATATAACTTGTGATTACTTAATTATTTCAGACGGTGTGTTTTCTAAAGGGAAGTTATTAATTTCAGCCAATAAATCAAAACCAATTTACAATGATACGATTGCTATTAGGGGCACTATATCTAGAGAAAATTTTCAAAATATAAATGAAGAAAATATTTCTTTGTTTTTAGGACCAAATTTTCATTATGTTGTTTATCCAATTAATAATGATAAAAAATTAAATTTTATTGGCATCTTAAAACATAAATTAAATTCAAATGAGCAAGAGAACTATAATCTTTTTACCGAGAGTTCTTTTATAAAAAATATTAAATTTAAATTATCTCAAAAAGTTTCTCAAAGTTTTTTGGAAAGTCTTCAAAATATTAAATTATTTCCAATATTTGTAAGTAAAAACTTATACAATCCTCCAAAAAATATATTCCTTGTAGGAGATGCATTTTTTGCTTTTTCACCTTCATTTGCGCAGGGAGCTTCCCAATCAATTGAGGGTGCTAATGAATTATATGAATGTTTAATAAATAATAATAATTTTTATGATATCAGATTAAAGAGAGTAAAAATGATTAACAGTAGATCTAATTTCAATCAATTTGCCTTCCATTTATCAAATCCAATTGTGATCATATTTAGAAATATTTTTTTAAAACTTTTAACTAAAAATAAAAAATTTTTAGAAAGTTATTTGGGTAAAATTTATAAAAGTTAACTTTTAGAAATTAATCTTTGTCTTAGATAATCAATAGGATAAGTTCGCCCATTTATATCACAGTGCCAAAAAGTCCATCCGTTGCAACTTTCTGCTCCTAAAATAGTAGCCGCAACTTTGTGTATAGAACCCTCTGCTTGATTATGTTTTATACTACCATCAGCCATAATTCTGGCTGTTATTTTTTTCTTATTATCAAAAATATTAGTTCCAGGTTTAATTATTCCAAGCTCGACTAATGAACCAAAAGGAATTCTTGGTTTTGATCTATTATTTTTTAGCGTATCTAATAAATCATCTTCAATAGGTTTTGTTTCTTTTATGCGTTGCTCAGCAGCTTTAAAATAATTTTGTTCTTTTTCTATTCCAAAATAATTTCTTCCTAGTTTTTTTGCTACTGTAGCTGTTGTTCCTGATCCTAAAAAAGGATCAAGTATGAGATCATTTTTATTAGATGTAGCTAGTAAAATTCTATGTAATAGCGCTTCTGGTTTTTGTGTTGAGTGAATTTTTTTTCCATTCTTTTTAAGTCTTTCAGAACCATTGCATATTGGAAGATTCCAATTAGATCTCATTTGAAGATCATCATTTAAACATTTTAAAGATTGATAATTAAATGTATATTTTGATTTCTCACTTTTAGAAGCCCATATTAAAGTTTCATGAGCATTAGTAAAACGTGTCCCTCTAAAGTTTGGCATTGGATTATTTTTATTCCAAATAACATCATTTAAAATCCAGAAACCTAAATTTTGTATTGCCGTGCCAACTCTAAAAATATTATGGTAGCTTCCTATAACCCAAATAGCTCCATCTTTTTTTAAAATTCTTTTACATTCACTAAGCCATTCATAAGTGAAATCATCATATTTTTTAAAATTTTCAAATTGATCCCACTTATCATTTACCGCACTAACCTTTGATCTATCCGGTCTTGTTAATTCACTTTTTAATTGTAAGTTGTAAGGAGGGTCAGCAAAAATTAAATCAAAAGTTTCACGTGGAATTTTTTTTAATTCTTCGAGACTATCTCCATTAATTATTTTATTTTTGAAATCAGTTTTCATTTGTAAAAATTAATTAGACTCCAAATGGATTCTACGGTCAACCTGAGATTGAAAAATTTGGATTCTATTAGTGTTTCTAAATTAGAAGGTAACTAGATGTAGTGTTAATTTATTTTAGATATTGGTGAAAAAGTTTTTCTATGATGTTTAGTAATACCTAATTTTTTCAAAGCTTTTAAGTGCTGTTTTGTTCCGTACCCAAAGTTTTTATCCCAGTCATAACCTTTATTTTTTTTTGACAAAGTGGTTATAAATTTATCCCTTGATACTTTCGCAATTATAGAAGCTGCCGAAATAGAGGGGATTTTTTTATCTCCTTTAATAACTGATTTTAAATTATAATTTTCTAATTCTGGAGTTTTGTTTCCATCTATCAGAACGTGTGTTGGTTTTTTCTTAAGTTTTTTTATAGCTCTTTTCATAGCCAGCAAACTTGCTTGAAGTATATTCAGCTTTTCTATTTCTTTGACAGAAGCTTTGCCTATGGACCAAGTAGAATTTTTTTTTATATATGTACATAGATACTCTCTCTTTTTTTTACTTAATGATTTTGAATCTTTTAATAACTTTGAATTAATTGATTTTTTTAAAATTACTGCTGAAGCATAAATAGGCCCAATTAAACTTCCTCTACCAACCTCATCAACCCCAGCAATTATTTTCATCAAAATTTTAAATTAAGATCTTTGATTTTGTCTCTAATTTTCTTTAAATCTTCCCATGAGTGTTTTTTATTTTCTGGAAAACGGATTAAATAAGATGGATTAAAAGTTATCATTAAAGGGAATGTTTTGTTTTTTAAAATCACTTCCTTCCAATGTCCTCTTTCATTAGTTATTTTTTCACTTATTCCTGTTACAGCCTCCATTGCCGAACTACCCATCAAAACAATAATCTTTGGGTTTATAATCGATATATGCTCCTTCAAAAATACTGAGTATCTTTTAATTTCAGTTGAGGTTGGTTTTCTGTCATCAGGTGGTCTAAAATTGATTGCATAACTAGTGTAAATATTTTGTCTCTTAATATTGATGGCTATAAGCATTTTGTTAAGAAGTTCGCCAACTTCACCTCTAAATGGGACACCCAATTTTTCTTCTTCAGCCCCAGGAGACTCCCCAATTAACATTAAAGGGCTATTTATATTTCCCTCACCTAAAATAATTTTGTTTGAATTTTCTTTCAATTTACAATTTTCAATTGAATTTATTTGATCTTTTAAATTTTTTAGTAATTCTTCTTTATTAATTTGCAGGGTGCCATTGTTAGTTTCTAAAATATTAAATCTATTTATTGGCTTATCAGCGAATATAAATTTTGGCTCAATAGTATTAATTAGTTCTTGGTTTAATTTGGTATTTTGATTTATCACTTTTTTAGTCATAGTATGGTTACATGTTCCTAAAATTTCTAAAATTAGTACTATTAATATTCCTATCTTATCAGACACCTTTGTATTCTAAAAGTGCTACTTTTAATGATTTCAACTCAAGAGATTTATCAAATTATTTTTCTGGAATTGTTGCATTTGAAAATCGAGATAATTCTGAAGCTTTAAAATTTTTTAACTTAACCAAAGTATTAATTAACAAACATGATAGTTATTTAAAAAGATATGTTAACTCTTTAGTTTTAGATAACAAAGTACCTCAAGCAATTAATGTATTAAATAACAATGCAAACAAATCTAATTCAGATTTTTATGATGCGTATATAATTTTAATAATTGACAGTTTAAAAAAAAATAACTTTAAAAAGGCTGACGAATATTTAACACAAACTTTAAAATTTCAAGATGAAGATAGGATAAACCTAGTTATATTTGAAACACTTAAACAATACATTTATACATTTAAAAATAAAAAAATATTAGATAACAAAAAAAATTTTGGAAACCTGTCTCTTATAGCTGAGACATTCCAAAGATGTTATATTGAAGATAAAAGAACTTCTTCATATTTTCTTAATTTAATTAATAATCAGCAAGGCGACTATTCAAGATATATTTTTTTTTATCTTAATCATTTAATTGATAACAATAAATTAAATGAAGCTAGATTAGTTGTTGAACAAATTGATTATATAAATTCAACACTTTTACTTTCACAAAGTAAAAGTTGGGTAGACAAAGAAAAGTTCGATGATTTTGGAAAAATTTTTTCATGCAAAGATCACAATGATCTTGTAAGTGAGTTTTTATTTTTAATCTCTAATCTTTATTCTTCTCAGGATAATTTTGAGAAATCAAATTTTTACTTAAATTTGTCAAACTATTTAAATCCCAAGTTTGAATTTAATTTGTCACTAGTAGCAGAAAATTTTTATCTTAATGATGAATTTGATAAAGTACAAAGGATCTTAAAAACCTTTAAAAAAAAAGATGAATTTTATTATTGGTTTAGATTAAAAAAAGAAGCTCAAATAATAATTCAACAGCAGGATTATGAAAATGGAATTAAGTACATAGACACAAAATTTAATAAAATTGAAAATCCAAATATAAAAATGATTTTTGATTTAGCCAATTTTTATAAAAATTCTAAAAATTATCAAAAGGCAATAGATCGTTATACAGAAATTATTTTAACACTGGATGACAATTCACTTATCAAATCAGATGTATTGTATCGTAGAGGCGGTAGTTATGAAAGAATGGGCAATTATGAAAAGTCAGATGAAGATTTATTGCATGCGCTTAAAATTGATCCTAGTGATGCATATATTTTAAATTATCTTGCTTACTCTTGGTTAGAGCGTGATTATAAAATTAATGAAGCAATGGATATGTTGAAAACAGCATATGATTTAAAAAGCAATGATCCATATATTATTGATTCAATTGGATGGGCTTATTTTTTAATAGACGACTATGTAGAAGCAGAAAAGTATTTAAAAAGAGCTGTAGAATTAATGCCAGATGACCCAATCGTGAATGATCATTATGGAGACATTTTATGGAAATTAAATCGAAAAATTCAAGCAAGATATTTTTGGAACAACGTATTAACTTTTGATGACACCGAAGACGATATGAGAGAAAAAATCAATATTAAAGTAATTGAGGGTCTTAAAAATTCCTAAATGAAAATTAATAAAATTAAATCTAATGCAAAGTTAAATTTAGCACTAAATATCACTGGAAAAAAAAAGGTTTTACATAAAATTGAAAGTATAATTGGTTTCATAGATTTACATGATGTTATTTCGATAAATCAACATAATGGAAAAAAACACCACATTTCTTTTTATGGAAAGTTTTCTAAAAATATTGGAAAAAAAAATACTGTTCAAAGATTATTCCAGATACTAGATAAAGAAAATTTATTAAAAAATAAAAAATTCAAAGTTAAAATTAAAAAATTAATCCCTCAAGAAGCTGGGTTGGGTGGGGGATCGATGAACGCAGCTAGTGTGTTTAATTATCTGGTTAAAAAAAAAATTATTAATCCTAATCATCAAAAAACTCGAAGTATCTGTGACTGGGTTGGTTCTGATGTTATTCTGGGAACCATTTCATCCAGCTGTGTGTTGTCATCAAGTGGTAGAATAAAAAAGATTTATAATACTCCAAAATATTATTCTACTTTAGTAAAACCTGATTTTGGGTGCTCAACTAAAAAAATATACTCAGCTGTTCGAAAGTATACAAAATCAAAATATAACAAACCTAAAAAAAACATGTTTGGAGTAAAATATTTGATTGATCAACAAAATGCCCTTGAAACAATAGCACTCAAAAAATATCCAAAACTTAAAAAAATAAAGTTGTTCTTAGAAAGTATAAATAAGCCATTATTTGTAAGAATGACTGGTTCAGGATCAACAATTGTTGCCTATTATAATTCATTAAAGAGTTGTAAATTGGCAAAAGCTAAATTTAAAAGAAAATATAAAAATTATTGGTGTGTTACAGCAAAAACTATATGAATTTTATATTTTTATGTTATAGGAAGCTAGTATTGGGGCGTAGCCAAGCGGTAAGGCACGGGTTTTTGGTACCTGCATCCTAGGTTCGAATCCTAGCGCCCCAGCCATTTATGAAAAATTTTTTAGATAAATTTTTTTCCAGATCAAAAAATCTTGATTATATCAGTCAAAATTTAAAACAAATTACTTTAACAACACCAGCAAATAAAATTTTTGAGGCAATTAATAATTTTTCAGAGAAAAGTGAAATCAGATATGTGGGTGGGTGTGTAAGAAAAGTGATAAAAAAAGAAAATGTTGATGATATTGACCTAGCAACAAATTTAACTCCCCTGGAAGTTTGTGAGGCTCTTAAAAACAAACAAATAAGTTATTACGAAACAGGAATTGAACACGGAACTATAACAGCAATAATTGATGAATATAAATATGAAATTACTTCTTTAAGGAAAGACGTCTCAACTGATGGAAGGCATGCCGAAGTAGAATTCTCTTTAGATTGGAAGGAGGATGCCTCTAGAAGGGATTTTACTATCAATTCAATTTATGCAGATGGTGATGGTAATTTATTTGATCCATTTAACGGTAAAAAAGATTTGGAGGATGGTTATATTAATTTTATTGGCAATGCGGAAAAAAGAATTCAAGAGGATTATTTGCGTATTTTAAGGTATTTAAGATTTTATTTAAACTACTCAAATCATGAGCACCAGCCAGAAATAATAAAAAATATAAAAAAAAATATTGATGGAATTTCAAATATATCATCTGAAAGGTTAATCGATGAGCTAAAAAAAATAACTAGTTCAAATGGATTTTTAAAACTTTTCAAAGATAAAGAAAGTTTAGAACTCATAGAAATAATTTTCCCTCAATTAAAGAATATTAAAAATTTTAAAAAACAAAATTCTTATGCTGCAGAGAATTTTTTAAAAATTGACTTTATATTCTTAATTGCGCTTTTAGTGATTGATGGGACTGATAATGCTGATTATTTTCTTTATAAATTTAAAATATCTAACAAAGATAAGAAAAGATTAAAATTAATAGATCTTTTTTATAGAGAAAAAGTAACTTTAAACAACTTTACAGAGAAAAACTTGAATAAATTTTTTTATTTTAATGGGCGACAGGCTGTATTGGATATAATTAATTTTAAAATATTTATCTCAAACAAAGTAGAGAAAAAACTAATCAAACTATTAGATACTTATAAAGAGAAAGTAATTCCAACTTTGCCAATAGGGGCCGATCTATTAATGTCTAAATTTCAAATTCCTGAGGGCAAAACTTTAGGTAATAAATTAAAAAGGATAGAAGAAACTTGGGTTCAGAACGGATTTCAAATTTCAGATAAGCAGGTTCAACAAATAGTTAAAAGTTAAATATATTTAACGTCTTTAATTTCAAAATTTTTTACACCAGAGGGTGTATTTATTTCAACTAAATCACTTTTATTTTTTCCAATCAAACCTTTGCCAATTGGTGATTGAAAGAAAATTAGTTTTTGTTTTAAATCTGCTTCATCTCTTCCAACAATTTTATAATTAATTTTTTCACCAGTATCTAAATCTTCTAAATAAACTGTAGATCCAAAAATTACTTTTCCTTCATTGTTTAGTTTTGTAACGTCAATAACATTTGCTCTTGCAATAATATCGTTAATTTCTGTAATTCTTCCCTCGTTATGAGATTGTTCTTCTTTAGCTGCATGATATTCAGCATTTTCTTTAAGGTCTCCATGGGATCTCGCTTCAGCAATTGCAGCTACTATCTCAGGTCTTTTTTTTTCTTTTAAAAAAACCAATTCTTCTTTTAGTTTATTTAATCCGTTTAATGTTATTGGCTCTTTATCCATTTTCTTATTTCCATTTTGCAATCGGGGGTAATGACATCAAAATTCCTTCAACATTACCACCAGTTTGTAGCCCAAATTTCGTTCCTCTATCATAGAGCAAATTAAATTCTGCGTATCGACCCCTTTTAATATACTGAAACTCTTTATCTTTTAAAGTCCATTTTCTTTTTAATTTTTTTTTAATTATTTCATTAAATAGCATTTGAAATGTAACACCAACATCTCTGACAAATTTAAAGTCATTTTCAAAATTATCATTTTTATAGTCAAAAAATATCCCACCTATACCTCTGGCTTCTTTTCTGTGAGGTAGATAAAAATATTCATCACACCACTTTTTATATTTTTTATAATAATTTTTATTATGTCTATCGCACATTGCCTTTAATATTTTATGAAAGCTTTTCCTCTCTTTTTCATCTTTTATTGCTGGGGTTACATCCATACCTCCACCAAACCAATTCTTTGTTGTACAAATAAATCTGGTATTAAAATGCATTGCAGGAATATGGGGATTTTGCATGTGCATAACTATTGATATTCCTGATGCCCAAAATCTAGGATCTTTACTTGCGCCTGGTATATTCTTTTGAAATTGTTTAGGAAATTTTCCATAAACTTTTGAAAAATTTACTCCTACTTTTTCAAAAATTTTTCCATTTTTAAGAATTCTATATTCACCACCACCCTCATCTTTTTTACTGCTTCTATTCCAAGAAGTTGATTGAAAATTTAATTTGTTTTTTTCAATTTTTAAAATGTCGTCACATATTGCATTTTGTAATAGCTTAAACCAATTACTCGCTAAGTCTTTTTTAATTGAAATATCCATTTTATATTAATTCAATTTGACGCAAACTTTCTGCCAAAACAATGGCAACAGACGATGCAATATTAAGAGATCTTACTTGGCTATTCATTGGTATTTTTAAACGATTTTTAATAATTTTATGAACCTCTTCGGGTACCCCAGCACTTTCTCTTCCAAACAAAATAGTATCATCAGGCTTAAATTTAAATTTAGTATAATTTATTGAACCCTTAGTTGTCATCAATACGATTCTCTGTTTTTTCTTTGCTTCAAAAAATTTTTCCGAACTTTGATAAAACTCTATTTGACTATAGTCCATATAGTCCATAACCACTCTTTTAAAACGTTTGTCTGACAATAGAAAGCCACATGGTTCAATTATTTCTAATTTAGCACCCAAACAAGCACAGGTTCTTATGATTGCAGCAGTATTCTGAGGTATATCAGGCTCATACAAAGCTATTTTGGGTCCTAAAATTGTTGAATTCTGTGTCATTCTTTCAGTAGTAAAATAATTATTTTATATTATATGAATTCGTATATTAACTATTTTAAATCAAAAAGAGATAATAATAAAAGCTACTAAAAAGTGTCTGAAAAAAAAACAAAAAGAAGAGATTTTTTATTTACAGCTACCACAGCGGTAGGAGCTGTTGGTGCTGCTGCAGTGGTGTGGCCAATGATAGATCAAATGAATCCAGATGCTTCTGTTAAAGCATTAGCTAGCACAGAAGTTGATGTAAGTGCATTAACACCAGGAAACACACTAACTGTTTTGTGGAGAGGTAAACCAGTCTTTATAAGAAGAAGAACCCAAGAAGAAATTGATGAAGCAAGAAAAGTAAAGATGGAGGATTTAATTCATCCAGAGAAAGATGAGGATAGAGCTAAAAATCCAGAGTGGCTTGTAATGTTAGGGGTTTGCACACATTTAGGATGTGTGCCTTTAAATGACAAAGGCGATTACAATGGATGGTTCTGCCCATGTCATGGATCCCACTATGATACATCTGGGAGAATAAGAAAAGGGCCAGCTCCATTAAATATGGAAATACCTAAATACGAATTCGTTAACGCTAATACAATTAAGATTGGATAAACTAAACACTAATGAGTGATCACGACTACAGACCAAAATCAAAAGTAGGACAATGGTTTAATGATCGATTACCACTTTTAACTCTTGCAAATCATTTAACAGATTATCCGACTCCTAAAAATTTAAACTATTGGTGGACATTTGGGGGAATTTTAACTTTTTGCTTAATCACTCAAATTATCACGGGATTAACTCTAGCAATGCATTACATCGCTCACGCCGATATGGCTTTTGAAAGTGTTGAGCACATCATGCGTGATGTTAACTATGGTTGGTTAATTAGATATATTCATGCAAATGGTGCATCTATGTTTTTCTTAGCAGTATACATTCATATTTTTAGATCATTGTTTTACGGCTCTTACAAAGCACCAAGAGAAATAATTTGGATAATTGGAATAATTATTTACTTACTAATGATGGCAGCTGCGTTCATGGGATATGTATTGCCTTGGGGACAAATGAGCTTCTGGGGAGCAACTGTAATTACAAATTTATTTAGCGCCATTCCTTTTGTTGGAGAGGGTATTGTTACCTGGTTATGGGGCGGATACTCAGTAGACAATCCAACTTTAACAAGATTTTTTACATTGCATTATCTTATTCCATTTTTAATTTTAGGATTAGTTGTTTTACATATCTGGGCTTTGCATGTTCCTGGAAATAATAATCCAGTTGGGATAGACATCAAAAAACCTTCAAAAGACACTGTGCCTTTCCATCCTTACATCGTAATCAAAGATGGTTTCGCTTTATTAATGTTTATGATTGTTTTTGCATTTTTTGTTTTTTATTCACCAAATATACTAGGTCATGCTGATAATTATATTGAGGCAAATCCAATGGTAACACCTGCACATATTGTACCTGAATGGTATCTATTGCCTTTCTATGCAATTTTAAGATCTGTACCAGATAAATTGTTAGGTGTTGTGGCAATGTTATCTGCAATATTAATTCTAGCTGTCTTACCTTGGTTAGATACTTCGAAAATTAGATCTGCAGTATTCAGACCTTTGTATAAACAGTTTTACTGGATATTAGTTGCTGATGTTTTGATACTTGGTTATGTGGGCGCAATGCCAGCTGAAGGACTTTATTTGTTAATTGCAAGAGTTGCTACGGCATATTACTTTTTACATTTTTTAGTTATTCTTCCTGTTTTAGGATTTAAAGAAAAAACTTTACCGGTACCTTTGAGTATAACGGAACCAGTTCTTGGTGGTTCGCCCAATTTAGCAACAGCGAGGAAAAAAGAAAGTAAGATAGAATAAGTGAAAAAATTACTTAAAATATTTTCAGTATTATTATTAATTTGTTCGTCAAATACCTTCTCTTTTGCTGCTGAAAAAGTTGATTACTTAAAAACAGATTGGAGTTTTAAAGGGCTTTTTGGAAAATTTGATAGAGCTTCTCTTCAAAGAGGATATCAAGTTTACACAGAAGTTTGTGCCTCATGTCACTCAATGAAATACTTAAGTTACAGAAATTTAGCTGAAAAAGGTGGACCAGAATTTCCAGAAGATCAAGCTAAGGCTATTGCAGCTTCATTTGAGGTAATGGATGGACCTAATGCAGACGGTGAAATGTTTGCTAGACCAGGTAAATTATCTGACAAATTTGTAATGCCGTATGACAATGTAAAAGCTGCTCAAGCCGCAAATGGTGGTGCATACCCTCCAGACATGTCTGTTTTGGTTAAAGCTAGAGGTGGTGGTGTTGACTATATCTATTCCTTATTACAAGGCTATGAAGAAGCTCCTAGTGGAATGACTTTGGATGATGGTGTTCATTATAATAAGTATATGTATGGAAATAAAATAAGAATGGCTGCTCCACTTTCAGATGGATTAGTCGAGTACGGTGATGGAACTACTGCTACTGTTGAACAAATGTCAAAAGATGTAACAACATTTTTAATGTGGGCTGCTGAACCTCATCTAGAAGCCAGACATCAGATGGGCTTTAAAGCAATTATATACTTAATTATTTTGACAATTCTTGTTTACTTCAGCATGAAAAAGATATGGTCACGTGTTGAATCTGAAGTTTAGTACGTCTCCATCTTTCACAATATAATCTTTACCTTCTAATCTCATTTTTCCATTAGCTTTAGAATTTACCCATCCATCATTAGCAACAAAATCTTCATAAGATATAGTTTCAGCTCTAATGAAACCTTTTTCAAAATCTGTATGAATTTCTCCTGCAGCCTTAGGAGCAGTACAGTTTTTTTGTATTGTCCAAGCCCGTGTTTCTTCAGGTCCAGAAGTAAAATACGTATCAAGTTCTAATATTTTATAGCCCTTTTGAATTAACATGCTCAGACCTGTGTCTTTTAAACCAATCATATCCATATAATTTTTTTTTTCATCTTCTGCTAATTCATTTATTTGGTTTTCTATGTCTGCAGAAACAATCAGAGTGTTATCTTTTCCAAATTTTTCGATAAAGTTTTTAGTATATTTATTTCCATCCTGAACGCTTTGCTCATCTACATTGCAAACAAAAATCTTTGGTTTTATTGATAAAAGACCACTTTGATTAAGTTGTTTTGTGTCAAATTGAGAATTTAATATTGATATATCTTTATCATTATTAATGCAGTCTAATGCAATCTCTAAAATCTTAAGCTGATCTTCGTCAACGTTTTTCTTATTATTTTTTTCAAGTCTTTTTTGTATAGATTCTAGGTCAGCTAACATCATTTCAGTTTCAATGATCTCAAGATCTCTTATAGGGTCAACATCAGGATTAACATTTTGAATATCGTCCGAGTCAAAGCATCTAATCATATGAATAACTGCATCAACTTCTCTTATATGGGACAGAAATTTATTTCCTAATCCTTCACCTTTAGATGCACCCTTAACAAGACCGGCTATATCTACAAATGAAATAGTTGTATTTATTGTTTTTTTTGATTTTGAAACTTCTGATAATTTGTTTAATCTTTCATCTGGAACGGGGACTACTCCCACATTGGGATCTATAGTACAAAATGGAAAATTTGCAGCTTGGGCTTTGCTTGAGTTTGTCAGAGCGTTGAAGAGTGTAGATTTACCCACATTTGGTAAACCAACAATTCCACATTTAAAACTCATTATTTATTATTTACAGTGCTAGAGAATAAATCTAATTTTTTGTCGATAAGTATTGATATAGAATCTGTGATGTTATTTGTAATTTTTTCCAATCCAAGCATTTCATCCTCATCAAAATTTTGAAGAACAAAATCACTTACTTCCATTTTATCTTTTGGTTTACCAATTCCTATTCGTACTCTTGAATAATCTTTACCAATAAATTTATCTATTGATGCGATTCCGTTATGTCCTGCATCAGAGCCCCCAAATTTTGCTTTTATTTTTCCAAATTCTACATCTAGATCGTCATGAAAAACGATAACATCCTCAGCATCTATTTTGAAATATTCAATTAATTCTCTGATACAAATTCCAGAATTATTCATAAATGTTAAAGGTTTAATTGCATAAACTTTTTGTTCTCCCACATTACCAGTTGTAAGAAGTCCTTTGAATTTTGGTTTTTGTTTTGAAAGTCCAAATTTTTTATTTATTGCATCTATAATCTTGAAACCAATATTGTGTCTATTGTTTTCACTGTCTGGGGTTGGATTGCCTAATCCTACAAGTAGTAGCATAAAATATTAATATTGGAGGATAAAATTCAATTTTAATTAACTTATTTTTTTTCTTCAGCAGGTTTTTTATCTTCACCTTCTTTTTTATCACCTTCAGCTGCTGGCTTATCTCCACCTTCAGCTGCTGCTGCTTCTGCTCCTTCAGCACCTTCTCCCTCAGCCGCCTCAGCTTCTGCAGGTTTTTCAGGTTCTTTCATAACAGTCGGAGCTGCTAGAGTTGCAATTACGAAATCTCTTCCTTGAATTGTAGGAGTAACGTCACTGTCAAGATTTATAGAAGAGATTTTAAAACTCTCTCCAATATCAACTCCATCAAGATCTATCACAAGATTTTCAGGAATTTTTTCGCTTGGGCATTTTAGCTCAACTTTTCTTCGTACAATGTTTAAAACACCACCTCTTTTCAAACCAGGAGATTTTTCATGATTTAAAAATTTTACTGGAACTTCAATTCTAACTTTTATGCCCGAAACTATTCTTAGAAAGTCTACATGAATTGGTTCATCTGAAATAATGTCATATTTTATTTCTCTTGGTAGAACTTTTTGAGGCTTACCATCAACATTTAAAGTTATGATACTTGATAAAAAGTTTTCTTTTTCAATTAGTGACTTAAGTATTTTTTTAGATATTGAAATTTTCTCGTTTTGAGCCTCTCCACCATAAATTATAGCAGGCACATTACCATTATCTCTTAATGAATTTAATTCACCTTTAGTTTTGGTATTTCTGATGTTGGCGTCTAATGAATTCATAAAAACAAGGGTTTTTAGCTCAAGTTACTTAATAACTCAAGGTATTTATTTGAATAAATCTGATACTGAGGTTGAATTAGATATTCTTTTAATTGCTTCTCCCATAAGCCCTGAAATTGACAGAACCTCAATGTTTTTAACACCTTTAGTTCTGTTCATGTTATCGATTGTATCAGTTATTACTAAATTCTTAATTACTGAATTTTTAATTTTTTTTACAGCTTCACCGCTGAGTACACCATGAGTTATATAGACATAAACTTCTTTAGCCCCTCTATCTTTAAGAGCTTTAGCTGCATTTACTATTGTTCCACCTGAGTCGATTATATCATCTACAATTATACAAGTTTTACCTTTTACATCCCCTATGACATTCATCACTTGAGATTGACCTGGTTTTGGTCGTCTTTTATCTACAATTGCTAATCCAACATTTAAGAGCTTACCTAGTGCTCTTGCTCGCTCAGTTCCACCCACATCTGGAGCAACGCAAATAAGGTTTTTACTTTTTATCTTTTTTTTTGCATGTCTTGCAAAAATAGGTGTTGCAAATAAGTTGTCTACTGGAATATCAAAGAAACCTTGAATTTGACCCGCATGTAAATCAACAGTAACTACTCTGTCAGCACCCGCTTTTGTAATTAAGTTTGATACTAATTTTGCAGAAATTGAAGTTCTAGGCACTACCTTTCTGTCTTGTCTAGCATATCCAAAATATGGAATTACAGCAGTAATATTTTTTGCAGAAGATCTTTTTAGTGCATCAATACACAACAAAAGCTCCATCAAATTATCATTAGCAGGCGAAGATACAGATTGAATAATAAAAATACTGTTTCCTCTGATATTCTCATTTATTTCAACATAAATTTCACCATCAGAAAAATTTCTAATACTAGAATTAACTAATTTAGATTTTAGATATTTTGCAATATTCTTGCTTAATGGTTTGTTGCTATTTCCGGATAATAATTTCATTAAAAAAGCCTAATAAAGCATAATTATTGAAATATTTCTACCATAATCATCATGCTTTAGCCTTAACGCTCTTCTTGCACTAAAAAAATTATTATTAATATCAAATGTATCAATATTTAAAGATTCAATATTTTTTATTTTATTCTTCAAAAGACATGATTTTACATATTTAGGTAAATCAAAATAAAGCTTTTTGTACTTAATTTTAAAAAATTTATTATTTTTTTTGTCCTTTTTTATAAATTTTCTTTTAAAATCTTGTTTGACTTCATAATTTTTAGCCGAGATAGCAGGTCCGATAGCTGCAGTAATATTTTTAGGATTAGATCCTTTTCTGATCATAAATTGGATTACTTTGCTTATTATATCTTTGTATGCGCCTTTCCACCCCGCATGAATTGCAGCAACTAATTTTGTCCTTTCATCACAGATTAAAATTGGCACACAGTCAGCAG
>CACKXG010000008.1 GCA_902604035.1 uncultured Pelagibacteraceae bacterium | reverse complement strand
AAAGTTGCTTCTACAACTTTTTCATCATCTTTCTTAACTCCAATCAATTGCTCATCAAAGCCTTTTAAAAATAAATCTTTACCTAAAGTCAATTGAGTATTTTTTCCTTCACTTCCTTTAAAATCCTTACCATCAACTGTTGCTTTGTAATCTAAAGAAACTAAATCACCTTTTTTAGCTTTTGTATCAGCGCTAACCTCTTTAAAATTAGGTTGATTTTTTGCTATTTCTTTTATTCTTTTGTCTGTTTCACTATCGTCAATTTTTACTGTGTATTCATCAAATTTAATATTTTCTAAAGATTTTATTTCTACTTTTGGTAACTCAGTGACTGATAGAACATACTCAAGATCTTTATCTTCACCATATGTTTTTAAGTCAAGCTTTGGTTGACCAGCTGGTTTAATCTTATTTTCCTCTAATGCTTTTGTAGATGTTTCTTTTAAAACTTTATCTAAAACTTCTCCAAAAACTGCTTTACCAAATTGTCTTTTTAAAATTTCTTTGGGAACTTTGCCTGGTCTAAATCCTTTAAGATTTACACTTCCTTTTATCTCTTCATATTTTTCATCCATATAAGAGTTCATTGTCTCTTTATCGATAAAAACTTTAAGGTCTTTATTAAGTCCTTTTTTATTTTCTACTGTAACTTTCATAATATTTTAATGGTAGGGCGAAAAGGACTCGAACCTTCACATGTTGCCATATTGGTTCCTAAGACCAACGCGTCTACCAATTCCGCCATCGCCCCACAAATTACGAGGTTTTATATATTATTGAAACTATTTGTCCAATGACAATTGTCAAAAAATTATCTATTTATCTAATAAAATTTATACTAATTTATAAAAAATGATTGTTTCACCTTGCATAAGCATTTGTAAAACTGATCCATCAACAGGTTATTGTTATGGTTGTGGAAGAAGTAATGAGGAAAAAAGACTTTGGAAATTGGAAGAAACAACTGATGACTGGAAAAAAGAAAATATAATTGTAATTGAAAAAAGGCTTTCTGGTTGGCAGCTTGAAAGTTTTAAAGAATCTTACTCTTATAAAATCAAGAATGGTATGTCTCTTTTTAAGAAAAACTTAATCAAAGATTGATAAAATATGAGTAAAGTTAAAATTGTAAGTATTATCTATGCTATAGGGATAATTATTGGCGCTTTATTCTTTAATGTTTGGGGAGCAAATACCACCCCTTTAAAAACATTGTCTATATTTGCTTGGACTGTAATATTTATTATAGCTTTATTTTTTGTTGATAAAAATGAGAGAAAATAAGTTTTTAATATTTTTTTTATCTTTTTTTTTTATATCCTTTAATTCTCACTCAGAAATAATTGTGTTGAGTAAATGTGATCATAAAGAGGACGGTTTTTTAAAAAATGAATATATTTTAAATCTTAATGAACTAATTATGACACGTAATTATGTTTATAATGAAAAAACTTATCAAAAATATAAGGTCACTGATTTAAGCGTTAAAAAGAAAAACTCCTATGTGAGAAATATTTATGAGGAAGATGGAAAAATACTTACATTAAAACATGGGTATCCTCAGTTTTATACTCAAATTTTATTTGAAAAAGATAAACCAGAAATATTTGTTAAGGCTGTTTTGAATGATGTCGAAAGTTTATCTAAAATCTCAGATTGTAAAAAAATAGAGAAATTTGATCAAGAAAGTTAGTTTTTATTTTTTTTTTCTTCTTTGTTTTTGGTAATAAATTTTTTCTTAAGTTCAAATCTACTATTTGTAATATTTGAACGATGCTTTGCGTATGCTTGTTTTTGTGCTTGTCTCATTGCTCTTTTAGATGACATTATAATTTACTTTAATATTCAATTTCTAAAGTATCAATAACTTTTAAACTTTTATCTGAAACAACAATCTCTCCAGATGATGGTGCATAATTTAAAATTTCAGAAATCACTACATAATGTGTAACAAAAACTAAATTTTGATCTTTATCCCAAGTACTAATAAATTTATCAAAATCAATAATTTGCTTTTTTCTATTATTGGCAAATTTTGCGCTAAAAAATGAGTTTAGAAAATTTTTAGTTTCATATTCTTTAAAGGCAATAGATGCTGTTTCTTTACATCGACACCATTCACTAGAATAAACTTTTCCAATTGAAATTTTATTTTTCTTAAAAAAATTGCCAATTTTTTGTGATTGAACTCTACCACTATAACTTAAATTTCTTTGAGTTGTACAATCGTTAATATCGAAATTATCTGGATCGCCGCCACCAGGGGCATAAGCATGTCTTATAAAAATTAATTTTCCACCATTTTGCAATTCATCAATAAAAGTTTTTTTTGAATCTGCTTTAACTGAGGGATTAATGCATATAAATATTATGACTAAATAATTTAAAATTTTCATTTATGAATATTAAAATAGATAGTTTAAATAAAACAATTCTTAAATGTAAAAAATGTCCAAGGCTTGTTAATTTTGTAAAAAAAATTTCAACAGAAAAAAGGAAACAAAACATAAATGAAACTTACTGGGGAAAACCAGTTACAGGTTTTGGCGAAATTGATGCAAAAATTTTAATAATTGGATTAGCTCCAGCAGCCCATGGTGGCACACGAACAGGAAGAGCTTTCACAGGAGATAAATCTGGAGACTTTTTATTTAAATGTTTATTTAAAGCCAAAATTTCGAACCAACCAAATTCAGAAAATCTAAATGATGGTCTTAAATTAAAATCAACATACATAACTAATATTTTAAAATGTGTTCCTCCAGGAGACAAACCTAAAATAGAAGAGCTTAATAATTGTTCAAAATACTTTGATAGCGAGATTTATAATTTAAAAAAATTAAAAACTATTATTGCATTAGGAAAAGTGGCATTTGATAATTGTATTAAATTTTATAAAAAAAAATACAATTTAAAAGAAAAGATAAAATTTATTCACGGAAAATCCTATTTACTACCAGGAAATATTAAATTAATTGCCTGTTATCATCCTAGCCCAAGAAATGTAAATACTAAACTTATATCTGAAAGAATGATTGTAGACTTATTTAAAAAAGTTAGAAAAATATCTATGAACTAGAGGTATAGGGTTGAAAGTCTGATAAGATTTTTTCTGGAATTTTAACTGGCTTAAATTTTTCATTTATGAATACTAGATGAATTTTAGCTTCTACGATCAATTCCTCATCTTTAAATATTGATTGATTCATTAAAAAAGAAGTTTTTGAAGTAGAGTCTACAAAAGATTTAATTTGTAAATCATCCTCTAAATATGCAGATTTTTTATATTCAATATTGCACGATTTAACAATTATAAGAGCACCAAAATCATTTTTTATTTTTGTATTGCTTAATCCAATAGTTGATAACGCTTCAGTTCTGGCTCTTTCTAAATATTTTAAATAGTTAGCATAGTACACGACTCCACCAGCGTCTGTGTCCTCATAATACACTTTAACATTATGAGTAAAGTTTTTATGCATAAATTAATAATATCAAATAAATAAAAATTTAATAGAAACTAAGATATAATATCTAAGATGAAAATTTATATAATTTGGTTAATTGGAGTAATTATATGGAACTTTGGATTTCCAAATGCAATTCCAATTGCTGATGTTATCGCAGCTATTTTATTATCTTTTTTAAGTATTGGATTAAAAAAGTATATAAAATGATAATTAATCTGCTGAAAAATAAATGTTCTGAAAATAAGAAATCGATTTCATTTTAGAATTATCAGTATCAGCCATTATAGCCAGACCATCTAGCTCATTCACATCTAGATCATGAAATTTTTTAAAATCCTCTTTAACATTAGCTTTCACTGTTACCCATTCATTTAAGTTGTCTTTAGTAGTTGCTAATACATTGTCTATTGATTTTTTTGTATATGGACTTGGTCTATTTTCACCAACTGCACTATTGCTTGAAAAAACGTAATTAATTGCTCTATTTGATAAAGGTGTAGCTCCAGTTTTTTTAATCGCAAAAACACGGGCGGCATAATCATGACCTTTTTTCGTATTCTCTTTAATTCCACGAAGGTCCTTCTCAATTTTCCATGTAATATTGATAAAAGGTGTTTTATTTAGGTCAATTTTGATCTCTTTTCCTAGGCCTGAAGCAGCATTATCTGCTACGGCTTTTAAATAATTACCATTTTCATTTGATCCAACACTATAAGAAGTCTTGTTATCTGCTCCTCTTACTTTACGGATCTCAAGTGCTGATAGTTCTTTTTCAGTAAATTCAAAAACTTTTACAGTTTCTGCATGTGCAGAGCTAAGAAAGATTAATGATGTAATAAAAATACAAAAAATTTTTAACATGTTCTTCTTATAGATAGATTATTTATAAATTCAATATTCAGACACAATTTCAACATCTAAATTCAAAATTGATTGTTAAATGAGTTATATGAAAATAATTTCTGTGTTTATTCTTCTTATATATTGGTCAATAATGATCACAGCGCCTGTTATGGGTAAAAATTCTATTAAAAATCAAAATAATGATCAAAAAATAGTTTCAAATTTTTGAGACTAATATGTCGATCTACCACCACTGATATCAAATACCGCAGCTGTAGAAAAAGTATTTTCTTGTGAAGAAAGCCAGCAAACTAGTGAGGTAAATTCATGTATTTCAAGAAATCTTCCTCTTGGCACCTTTGACAGCATTCTTTGTACATGCTCTTTACTCATTTGATCTAAAATTCTAGTTTTAGCACCTGCTGGGGTGACAGCGTTTACAGCTATATCTTTATCAGCTAATTCTTTACCCAAAGCTTTTGTCAACCCAATTGCGCCAGCTTTTCCTGAGCTATACGCGCTTGCATTTGCATTACCATCTTTGCCTGCAACAGAAGCAACATTAACAATTCTTCCATAGTTGTTTATAATCATATTTGGTACAATTGCTCGACAGCAGTTAAAAGTGCCCATTAAATTTATCTGTACTATTTTATTCCACATATCGACATCATACTCCCACAAAGGACCTGTAGGACCTGTTATCCCGGCATTATTGATTAAAATATCTATATTTGATTTTGAGGTTATGTCTGCAACGTTTTTCTCTACATCTTGATAATTTGATATATCAACGACACTATAAAATAAGTTAGGGTTTTTTATTTCATCAACTGCTGATTTAAGAAGCTTTTCATCGATATCCCATATAAATACTTTAGCACCAGACTCTAAAAATCTTTTTGCAACATCTAAACCAAACCCTTGGGCTCCACCAGTAACTACAGCTGTTCTATTTTTAAAATCAAATGTGTGCATTAAAATTATTTTTTTGCCAACAAGTAATATGTTATACAAGCAACAAATGCACCTATTATCCAAGCATAAGATTGTAAAAACATTAAATTAGTATTCCAAATTGTTGACGCTGAAAAAATAAATCCTAATATTAATGAATAAACACCTTTTATATGCCAACCACCTGAATAATAATAAGCACTCTCCTTGTCTATAGAATATAGGTCTTTATTACTTAATTCTTGATTTTTAATTAAATAATAATCAGCTGCCATCACTCCAAATAAAGGACCAAAGAAAGCACCAAAAGTATCAACAAATGATAAAATTCCTATTTGGCTCAATATAGTCAGCCAGAAGATTGCGATCAACAAACCAAAAAAAGCAATTAAATAACTGGCGCTTTTTAAACTTAATATTGAAGGAGCAAAATTTATTAGAGAGTACTGAGATGGGATGAAATTGGCAACTAAATTTGTAGAAGCTGAAGCAATTATAATAAAAAATAGAACGACTATTGTTATTTGTATATTATCAAATTTTCCTACTATATCTGTTGGATTGGTAAAAATTCTATCTATATCTGAAAATTTTTGATTAAGAAAAACATCGGACCCTATAACAATGAAAACAGATAAAAATGAAAAAATAATTAAATTCAAAATTAAACTTAAGTTTCCTTTTTTTAATTCTTGCTCATTTTTTACATATCTAGAAAAATCACCAAAACTAATTATCAAAATTGAAAAATAGGCAAATATTGTTCCAGCAACAGTCAATAAAGGTGCTAAATTATTAACGTCTAAAAAATTATTTAAATTAAAAATATTTGAAAAAGCTTCAGTAGTTATTTTCACATCACTTAATAAAACAACAAAGAAAAAAATTAACAAACCAGCATAAACTGTCATTGCCGAAAAATTAATTATTTTCTTGTTGTACTGCATCCCAACAGTAAAAAATACAGTCTGTAAAATAATTGTGATTATTATTGCAGACCAATCAATAATATTCATACCAAAATAATAAAAAATTAATATTTCCTGCTGTAATAAAGAATTGTCTATAGAAAAAATTACTATTCTAATTAAGTAAACTAAAATTTTAGACAAAAAATAAGTTTGAATTCCAAATAAAAATATTCCAACTAAACTTCTGATTAATCCAAAAAATTTAGCGCCATTAAATCCTAGTGAGGATCTAAGCAATACTGCAAATGGTAAACCGAATTTTTGGGAAGGTTTTCCAATAATATTTGAAAATAAATAAACGAAAAAAGATCCTAATATTATTCCAAAAAAAACTACAAATATATTTAAACTATACATTAAGTATAAAGAGGATATTAATGAAAAACCAATTACACTCTGTACATTTGCTCCCCAAAAACAAAATAGATCTTTCCAATTCCAAGTTTTATAATTTGGATTAACTGTGACTAAGTCCCAATTAGATAGAGAGTATTTTACTTTAGGTTGATTCACTTAATTTATTTTAAACTAATAAATTCTACTGTCCATATAAGAGAGTTGGTAGCCATAAGGCAATTTTAGGAAATATGATTATTAAAATTAAGCCTATAACTTGTAGAACCATAAATTGCATCATTCCATAATAAATATCTTTTAAATCCCATTCAGGTACTACGCCTTTTAAAAAATAAGCAGACAAAGCTACAGGTGGAGATAGCCAGGCGGTCTGGAGATTGACAGCAACCAATATTGCAAACCAAGTTAAATTAAAGCCTAAAGCCTCAATTAACGGTAAAAGAATTGGGACAATAATCATAACAATTGGTACCCATTCTAATGGCCAACCTAATAAAAATATTGCAACCATAACAATTCCTAGGATTAAATATTTATTCATTTCTAATCCTAACAAAAATTCAGTTAATAAGGTTGGAGTACCAAGTCTTGCAAATACAGCCCCAAAAAAGTTTGATGCAGCAACTAAAACCATTATCAAAGCAGTAATTTCTAAAGTTTTAACCAGTGCCTCTTGAAGTTTAGATAGAGTTAATTTTTTGTACGCTAATGAAAGCAACAATGCTCCCATTGCACCACAACCAGCAGCTTCTGTTGGTGTTGCAAAACCAAACAATATACTTCCTAATGCAGCAAAGACGAGAGCTGCAGGTGGAACTAAACCTAAGAAAAATTCAATCCAAACTTCTTTCATGCTTGCTGCCCTCATTTCTTCAGGAATTACAGGTCCTAATTTTGGATTTATCATGCATCTTATTGTTGTGTAGCCAGCGTATAAACTAGCAAGAAGAATTCCAGGTATTATAGCAGCAGCAAATAAGTCAATTACAGGAATTTCCATAATTGGACCCATCACAACAAGCATAATACTTGGTGGAATTAAAATTCCTAAAGTACCACCAGCTGTAATTGTGCCAGCTGCAAGTCTTACATCATAACCAGATCTATTCATTGATTTTGCAGCCATGATTCCCAGTATGGTTACAGAGGCACCAACAATTCCTGTTGCTGCAGCAAAGATTACTGAAACAAACAATACAGCATAATACAATGCACCTCTTACTCTAGCCAACATCATTTGAAATGATGAGAACAATCTTTCCATCAGTCCTGCTTGTTCCATCATAATACCCATAAAGACAAAGAGCGGTACGGCGGCGAGGGTTTGTTCGGTCATGACCATCGAGAACTGGAGGGTCATTAAATAAAAGACTAATTTTCCAAATCCTAGATACCCAAATACAAAACCTAAGAAAATTAATGTAAATGAAATTGGAAATCCGACAAAGATTGCAAAAAGCATTACTCCAACTAAAATAAAACCTAAAATGGCTGGATCAATTAATTCTGCTATCATTCATCTTCTCCTGGCCACTTACCTCTTGTAGCAGCCCAATAACTTTTTAATAATTCCGAAATACCTTGGATAATTAAAAATATTATTCCAATAAGTAGGCAACTTTTAATTGGCCACATATAGGGCATCCAGGTTGTATCCATTCCTCTCTCACCTCTTTGGATAGACTCTCCTACATATCCAATAGTCATATAAAGGAACACAAGTAAGCCTGGAAAATAAAATAAAATATATAACCAAAAATCAATTGTGCCTTGATTCTTGGTTTTAAAATTTCTGTATAAAAAATCAGCTCTTATGTGAACACCTTTAGAAAGTGCATAACCAGCACCCAACATAAAAAGCGCACCATATAAAAATCGACTGATGTCATAAGCCCATATTGTTGGGGCATGAAATAATTTTCTAGCAAGAACTTCGTAAGTCATTGCAAGAATTAACGGCATCAATATCCAACAAACAACGTTACCAACCCATTTGCTAAATTTATCAATATTTACAATTGAACTTGCCATCCATGGTGGCATATCACTTGGCATTTTTCCTGAACCACCTCGCCTTTCGGCAATCATTTCATCTGATATATCTAATTTACCTGGTTCGTCTGCCATAAAATTTTATATAAAAAATTAGAGCGGACTATTAAGTCCGCTCTAACGTAAAGATTATTTAATGATTACTTTAATGTTGCTGCGTGAGCCATTCCTAGCTTCGCATTAGACATTTGAGCACCACTCCAGAAAGGAACTGCGATATCAGCAAATTCTTTCATAGAGTCCCAAACTTCAGCAAAGAATGCATTTTTAGCTGCGTTTGTTTCCAAACTTTTCTTAGCAGCTGCCATGTATTCTGTGAAGTAATCAGAAGGAGTATCTTCTAATTTTACACCATGAACTTCTGTAAGCTCTTTTAAAGCTTTTCCGTTTTCATAGATTCTGTAACTTAGAGATTTCGCTAGAGATGCATTTGCTGCAACTTCTAGAGACTTCTTCTCATGAGCACTCATAGCTTCATATGTTTTTCCAGTAATATAAAAGTCAGCATTTACGACTACTTGGTGTAAACCTTGTAGGTAGTAGTGCTTTAATACTTTTTGGAAACCAAACGTTAAGTCTGGTTTTGGACAACACCATTCAGCAGCATCAATAGTTCCTGCTTCTAAAGCTGGTAGAATATCTCCACCACCCATAGCAACAGATGCTATACCGATGTCTTTATAAGTTTGTCCTGGAATTCCTGGAGGAGTTCTGAATTTATATTTTCTAAAGTCAGCCATATCTTTAATTGGTTTTGGAAACCAACCTAAAGCTTCAGGACCAACTGGTTGAATCATAAATCCTTTAATATCTCTTCCCATTTCTTTCCATAGTCTGTCGTATAGCTCTTTTCCTCCACCATACTGAAACCATGATAAGAATGCGATGTTGTCAATACCAACACCACCACCTGCTACTGGCGAACCAAATAACATAGCGGCAGGGTGATCACCTGACCAATAGTGTGTCCAGGCAAATCCACAGTCGATAAGTCCTTTATCAACAGCATCTAAAGTTTCTTTTACACCAACAACTGCTCCTGCAGGCATAATTTCAAACTTAAGAGATCCACCTGTCAAAGTTGTAACAGTGTCAGTAAAGTCTTTTAACATTTTAACTTCATCAGCCTTAGTGTTAAGAACTGTCTGACATTTTAGTGTTTTTGCAGCATTAGCGTTTGAAATAAATCCAAATACCATAGCAACTGCAAATAACATTGAAATGATTTTTCTCATATCGTTTTTTCCCTCTCTTTATTTTTAAAAACGAAAGCTTGTCAAAGAATGAAATCTAAAACAAGTACTAATATTGGATTATTTGGATATTTTTGTGTACAGAAATATAACAAAAAAAATTAATTTAATTTATAAGAGTTCTAAAATGAATAATTTTGATTTTATAATTTTAGGTGCTGGATCAGCAGGATGTGTGCTTGCTAACAGGTTGTCTGTAAATCCTTCAAATAAAGTGCTTTTAATTGAGGCTGGAGGCAAGGATAATTATCCTTGGATACATATTCCTGTTGGTTATTTCAAAACAATGCATAACCCAAAAACTGATTGGTGCTACAAAACAGAACCAGATGAGAGCATGAACAATATTTCTATTAGGTATCCTAGAGGAAAAACATTAGGAGGCAGTTCTTCTATCAATGGTCTACTTTATATTAGAGGTCAACACAGAGATTATGATATTTGGAGACAATTAGGTAATACTGGCTGGGGATGGGATGATGTTTTACCTTATTTTATCAAAGCAGAAAATCAAGAAAGAGGAAAAGATGAGTTCCATGGAGTTGGAGGCCCTTTATCTGTTTCAGATCAAAGAATACATCTACCTCTTTTAGATGAATTTCAAAATGCAGCCGAAGAATTTGGTATTCCAAAAACAAAAGATTTTAATACTGGTGATAATCATGGCTGTGGTTATTTCCAAGTAACAGAAAAAGATGGCTTTAGATGTAGTACAGCTGTTGGATATCTAAACCCAATCAAGAGCAGACAAAATTTAAAAATTTTAACTAACTCACATGTCAAAAAAATAAATTTTGAAAATAAAACTGCCAAGGAAGTTGAGTATTGGGAAGGAAATGAATTAAAAAAAGTTCAAGTAAATAAAGAAATTATTATTTCATCAGGGGCTATTGGATCTCCTCAAATCTTACAAGTTTCTGGTATAGGAAATCCTGAAAAACTTAAAAATCTTGGAATTGATATGGTGCAAAATTTAAATGGTGTTGGAGAAAATTTACACGATCATTTAATGCTTAGACCAATTTATAAAATTAATGGATTAAAATCCCTAAATTTAAAAATTAATAGTTTATTTGGAAATTTAATGATTGGCTTAGAATATATTTTTAAAAGAAGTGGCCCAATGACCATGGGAGCTAGTCAACTTTGTATGTTTGCAAAGAGTGACCCTTCTTTAGAACTACCAGACTTACAATGGCATGTTCAGCCCATGAGTATGGATACATTGGGAGCAACAAAAAATCATGATTTCCATGCATTCACGCCTACTGTTTCAAATATCAGACCGACAAGTAGAGGACATGTTAGTATTGTTGATAAAGACTCGAGAACTTATGCAAAAATAAAACAAAACTATCTATCAACTGATCATGATAGAATGATTGCAGCTAAAGGTCTTAAATTAACTAGAAAAATTATAATGGAGTCGGAAACTTTCAAAAAATATACTCCAGAAGAATACAGACCTGGCATTCATATAAATGACGATGAGGAATTAGTTAAAGAAGCCTCTAATTATGCTCAAACTATTTTTCATCCAGTTGGAACTTGTAAAATGGGTCAAGATGAAATGTCTGTAGTAGATGAAAAACTTAAGGTTAGAGGTATTAATAATTTGAGAGTTATAGATGCATCGATAATGCCAAACATCACTTCAGGTAATACAAATGCCCCAACAATAATGATTGCAGAAAAAGGTGCAGACATGATACTACAACAATAATGTTTGCAGAATTTTTTACACCTGAGCAAATAGCAATATTAACTCAAATTATTCTTATTGATTTAGTTTTAGCTGGAGACAATGCAATTATAATTGGAATGGTTGCATCTAAATTTCCACCAGAACAAAGAAAAAAAGTTATTTTCTGGGGAATTGGTGGTGCAGTTATTTTAAGAATTATTTTAACATTGCTTACCGCATATCTTTTACAAATTACAGGTTTGAGGTTAATAGGAGGATTGCTGCTCCTTTATATTGTTTACAAACTTTATGTGGACGTAATAAAAGGCTCGGAGACCGAAGAAGACATTAAAGTAGATAGCTCTAGTTTTTTAAAGGCTATTTGGACTGTTCTATTAGCTGATTTTACAATGAGTTTAGATAATGTCCTGGGTGTAGCAGGTGCAGCTGGTGAACATTATGGACTTCTTGTTTTTGGGTTAGTTTTATCAATTGTTTTAATGGCAACTGCAGCAACTTTAATTTCTGGATGGATAAAAAAATATAGATGGATAGCTTGGCTAGGATTATTAGCCATTTTAATTGTAGCAGTTGAGTTGATTTACACAGATATTAAAATATTATTCTTTTAATGTATCTTCAAAAAATAAATCTTAAAAACAAATATGCTTTAGTTACTGGTGCAGGAAAAGGACTTGGAAGAGCGTGTTCAATTGCATTAGCTGAAGCAGGTGCAACTGTTATAGCTTTAAGCAGAACATCCTCAGATTTAAATAAATTAGAAAAGGATATTAAAAAAGTTAAAGGTAAAATAATTAAAGTTTCGTGTGATGTAATGAATTATGAAGATTTAAAACAAAAATTAGAAAAAATTAAAATTATTGATGTGCTAGTAAACAATGCAGGGACTAATATTCCAGAGCCCTTTGAAAAAATTAAACAAAAAAGTATGAATTATCTTGTAGATTTAAATTTAAAAGCAGCATTTAACGTAGCTCAACTTGTAGTAAAAAAGATGCTTAAAAATAAAAAAAGACCTGGTTCAATTGTAAATATGTCATCACAGCTCGGTCATGTGGGTATGGGAGGAAGAAATGTATACAACATGACAAAATTTGGTATTGAGGGACTGACTAAAGGAATGGGAGTAGAGTTAGCTAAAAAAAATATCAGAGTTAACACGGTAGCACCTACTTTTGTTGAAACACCTATGGTTAAAAATTTTTTTAAAAACAAAAAATTTAAAAAATTAGCTCTAGGAAATATTCCTATGGGTAAAGCAGCTACTGAAAGTGATGTTGCAACAACTGTGTGTTTTTTGGCATCATCTGCATCTTCAATGATAACTGGAACATCAATAATTATAGATGGTGGATGGACAGCTCAATAATTTATAGAATTTTTTTTGTTTTTTTTATTTTAATATCACCAGTTAAAGCTATTGAATTTCAAGGTAAATTTCTGCAAGGTCATTTTATATTAGGTAAAACTGATCCTAATGCTAAAATTTTGGTTGGAAAAAAAGAGGTTAAAGTATCAAAAGACGGTTTTTTTGTTTTTGGTATAGATCGAGATCAAAAATACGACTTAACATTTACAAAAATTATTGATGGAAAAAAATCAATAACTACAAAAAAAGTTTTAAAGCGGAAATATAATATACAAAGAATAGATGGTTTGGCAGAAAGTAAAGTAACCCCACCTGAGTCTGTTTATAAAAGAATTAAAAAAGAAAATAATGCAATTGGAGAAGCAAGAGCAATAAATTCTGATCTGCAATTTTTTAAAGAAAAATTTATTATGCCGGTTGAAGGTATAATTAGCGGTGTTTATGGTAGTCAAAGAATTTTAAATGGTAAACCAAGATGGCCTCACTACGGAATAGATATTGCAGCGAAACAAGGAACGATGATTAAATCATCTGGTTCGGGTGTCGTTACTATGGCTGAAGATGATTTATATTATACTGGTGGAACAGTAATAATGGATCATGGTCATGGAATATCAACAATATATTCCCATTTAGAAAATGTTTTGGTCTCAGTTGGTGATCAAATTAATCAAGGAGACATAATTGGAACTGTAGGATCAACCGGAAGATCTACAGGGCCACACTTAGATTTTAGAGTTAATTGGTTTCAAACTCGATTAGATCCAATGTCTGTCTTAAACTAGATCTCAGATTTTGCTCTGAAACGTTCATAAATCAACCTAGCTCTAACTCCTAAACTTAAAATTGGATCAGGGGGAAGCCAAGAAGGTTTATTTCTAGCTTCAATAGTTTCTATCTCTTTTGTGTTTTCATTACTTGCTTTGATTGCTATTTGTTCACCAAATAAAGTACCAACTCCAATACCAGAGCCATTATAACAACCTGCAACAAATATATTATCATCTATTTTTTCAAAAATTTGAGAACTATTTCTTGTTCTTGAAACAATGCCTGACCAAGAAGATTGAATAATATCATCAGGTAATTCTGGAAATCTTTTTTTAATTCCAATCTTTTGTTTCAATGATCTTTTAGTTAATTCAGATTTAGACATTTGATAAGGATTAAAAACTTCTGCAGTATTTCTAATTAAAATTCTTCTATCTTTAGTCATCCTGATAGTGGCCCCCATTGGTCTAACAGGTAATACCCCCCACTCATTTGGTTCACCAATAGATGCAAACTCTTCTTTAGTTAAAGATCTAGTCATGCTAGCTGTTAAAGTAATTGGAAAATTATAATTTGATTTTATTCCTAATGACTTCAGAAACCCATTTGTAGCAAAAATAATCTTTTTAGTTTTAATTGAACCATTTTTAAATTTACAAATGACTGTACTATTTTTCTTTTTCCAATTTAATAATGAAGAATTTTCATAAAGATTTACATTTTCAGGTAATGTGTCAATCATAGCTCTAACCAATTTACCTGGATGTAATAAAATCCCCCCCTTTGTATGAAGAGCAATATTGTAAAAATTGGTACCTAATCTTTTTTTAAGTTCTTTGTTTGATAACAAATTGTGTTCAAAACCTAGTTTTGATAAGATATTTGAAAAATTTTCTAATATTTTTATATCTTCTTGCTTTGATGATGCAAAATATTTTCCACATTCATTCCAATCACAATCTACCTGATATTCTTTAATAAATTTTTTAATAACATCTATTCCCAATTTATAGATGTCTGCTTTTTTTTTATAATTATCTAATTCTTTATTAGAGGTAAAACCATCATTAAGTGTTGTATCCACTAAGTATCCCGAGTTTCTTGAGCTAGCACCCTCGCCTGCTAGCTGAGCATCAACTAATAATATTTTTTGATTTGGGTAAAGTTGACCTAATTTTCTTGCTGCAGATAATCCCGTGTAACCCGCTCCTACAATTAACCATTCACAATCTATATCAGATGAAAGTGTTACAATGTTATTTCTTGGACTTAAATCATTTACCCAGCTACAGCTATTATCGTTCAATACTTCCATGAAAGAAGATTACGATAATTGGTTGTGATTTAAAAGATTTTAAGAATTTAAAGAAGGCTGCTTCTTCATATCCTCTTTTTTAATGCCAGCTACTCTTACTGGTTTTTTCATAGCATCTCTTCTAAATGGTTCTCCAAGCTCTTGATTAAGAATTACCTCAATAAATGTTGTAATTCCTTTCTTCTGATCCTCACAAGATTGCTTGATTGCATTTGTAGTTTCTTCCATTGTTCTGACAGTTACACCTTTTAAGCCACATGCGTCAGCAACTTTGGCATAACTTAATTCTGGATCTAATTCTGTACCAACAAAGTTATTATCAAACCAAAGTGTCGTATTTCTTTTTTCTGCACCCCATTGATAATTTCTGAAAATAACCATTGTTATTGCAGGCCACTCTTCTCTTGCACATGAGCTCATTTCATTCATGCTTATTCCAAAAGCACCATCGCCAGCAAATCCGATAACAGGAGTATCTGGACAACCAATTTTTGCTCCCAATATTGATGGAAAACCATAACCACAAGGACCAAATAAACCTGGCGCTAAATATTTTCTTGGCTTTTCGAATGTAGGGTAAGCATTACCTATCGCGCAATTGTTTCCGATATCACTTGATATAATTACATCGTCAGGCATTCCTGCTTGAATTGCTCTCCAAGCTTGTCTTGGTGACATTCTATCTGCATCTCTTTCTCTTGCTTCTTTGTTCCAGACTGTTCCCTCGTCATCATCTTCATGATCTAAACTTGAAAGTTTTTGTAACCAAGCTGACTTAGTTTGATGAATTAAGTCTTTTCTAGCTTGTCTATCAGTATCACCAGCATTTGAAGATAATTTTTCAAAAATTTGTTCAGCAACTAATTTTGCATCACCACTTATTCCTACAGTTACTTTTTTAGTCAATCCAATTCTATCAGGATTAATGTCAACTTGAATAATGTTTGCATTCTTTGGCCAATAATCAATTCCATAACCAGGTAAAGTAGAAAATGGATTTAATCTAGTTCCCAATGCTAACACTACGTCAGCTTTTGAAATTAATTCCATTGCTGCTTTTGATCCATTATATCCTAAAGGACCAACAGCTAAAGGATGGCTCCCTGGGAAACTGTCATTATGTTGATAACCTGAACAAACAGGTGAATCTAATTTTTCTGCAAGTTTTTTTGTAGCCTCTATAGCTCCTCCAATAACAACACCTGCTCCTGATAATATTACTGGAAACTTTGCTTTAGATAGCAAGTCAGCTGCTTTAGCTACAGCGTCATTCCCTCCTCCTTGTCTTTCGAGTCTTACAATTGGAGGAAGATCGATATCAATTACTTGACACCAATAATCTCTTGGAACATTAATTTGTGCTGGCGCCGATCCTCTTATAGCTTTTTCTATAACTCTATTTAGTACCTCAGCCATTCTTGATGGATCTCTTACTTCTTCTTGATAACAAACCATGTCTTTGAATAAATTCATTTGCTCTACTTCTTGAAATCCACCTTGCCCCATTGTTTTGTTCGCTGCTTGCGGTGTAACTAATAAAAGAGGAGTATGATTCCAATAAGCTGTTTTGATTGGTGTAACTAATCCAGTAATTCCAGGTCCGTTCTGAGCAATAACCATTGACATTTTACCAGTAGCTCGTGTGTAACCATCAGCAATTAAACCACCATTTGTTTCATGAGCGACATCCCAGAAAGTAATACCTGCATCTGGAAAAATATCTGAAATTGGCATAAAGGCTGAACCGATAATTCCAAACGCATGTTCAATACCGTGCATTTGTAAAACTTTTACAAAAGCTTCTTCTGTTGTCATTTTTGTCATAAAACTAGAACCTCTCTAAAGTGTAATTATACTATTTATAAAATTCGTTTGTTAATTTGTGCGATTAATATATAAGTTTTTACGAATTTCAAACAAACAAATCGACACGATATGGCAACAGATATAATCATACATGATAAAAAAGACAACGTAGGAGTAGTTGTTATTGAAAAAATCACTCCTAAACAAGACTGTGCTTGCTGGATAATGGAAGACGACAGTTCAACAAATATTCAATCCGTAGATGAAATACCTTTAGGTCATAAAATTGCAATGGTTGACCTTAAAGAGGGCGATACTATTTTAAAGTATGGTCACGATATTGGTAAAGTTGTTAAATCAATCAAAAAAGGTGAGCATGTCCATGTTCACAATGTAAAAACAAAGAAGTGGTAATAGTATGGAAATCCCAAAGAGCTTTTTAGGTTATAAAAGAGAAAACGGCAGAGCCGGAACAAGAAATCATGTAATTATTTTGCCAGTTGATGACATTTCGAACGCATGTGCAGAGGCAGTTGCAAATAACATTAAAGGCACAATCGCTCTTCCTCATTCTTACGGAAGACTTCAGTTTGGCGCAGATTTAGAGCTTCATTTTAGAACAATGATAGGAACTGGATGTAATCCAAACGTTGCAGCAGTAATTGTTATTGGTATTGAACCGAAATGGACAAAAAAAATTGTAGATGGAATTGCTAAAACTGGAAAACCTGTTGAAGGATTTCATATTGAGCGTACAGGTGACATTGGTACAACAATGAAAGCATCAAAAAAAGCACAAGAATTTGTGATGTGGGCTTCAGAAAAACAAAGAGAAGAGTGCCCTTTAAGTGATTTATGGATTTCAGTTAAGTGTGGAGAATCTGATACTACTTCAGGACTAGCTGCAAACCCAACTGTTGGAAACTTAATGGACAAACTTGAGCCATTAGGTGTTCACTTGTGTTTTGGTGAAACATCTGAATTAACAGGTGCAGAACAAGTTTGTGCAACTAGAGGAGCTACAAAAGAAGCCTCTGAAAAATTTATGAAAACGTGGAGCTCTTATAATGATTTTATTTTAAAAGAAGCAACGGATGATCTTTCTGAAAGTCAACCAACAGCTGGGAATATAGCTGGAGGACTTACAACAATTGAGGAAAAAGCTTTTGGTAATTTTCAAAAAATTGGAAATTGTAAATTTATTGATGTTCTTGAACCAGCTGAAGAACCAACTAAAGGAAAAGGTTTATATTTTATGGACACATCATCTGCCGCTGCAGAATGTGTGACGCTTCAAGCTGCTGCTGGTTTTAATATTCATTTATTTCCAACTGGACAAGGTAATATTGTTGGAAATCCAATTGAACCTGTTGTTAAATTAACAGCTAACCCATTAACTGTAAAAGGTATGGGAGAGCATATTGATTGTGATGTTTCAAAAATTCTTTCAAGAGAAATGAATTTATCTGAAGCAGGTGATGAATTAATTAAAACGACACTTAGAGTAGCAAACGGTAGATTAACTTGTGCTGAAGCTTTGGGTCATAAAGAATTTGTTATGACTAAACTTTATAGAAGTGCTTAATTAACTTTAGTCTTTCATGAATATTAAGAAATACCTGGTTGTATTACCAGGTATTATATTGGCATTTGTTCTTTACACTTTATCCCAAGGTTTCAATAATATTCTTGGTATTGAGCTATTAGGCTATGAAAAAAGCCCAATATCTACTGCAATGATTGCTATTTTATTAGGAATGCTTTTTGGAAATGTTTTTCAAATTAGAGAAAGTTTTTTAAGAGGATTAGATTTTACACAAAAATATATTCTAAAACTAGGTATTATTTGTCTAGGTATTCAATTGAAGCCATTTGAATTTTTAGAATTCGGAAAAATAGCAATTCCATTAATTATAATCTGTATAATCAGTGTGTTAATAGTAATTAAACTACTTATTAAAAAATTAAAAATACCAACTAGAATGGCTTACTTAATCTCAATAGGCAGTACTGTCTGTGGCACTACAGCAATTATGGCTACTGCTCCAGTTATTGGTGCAAAAAAAAACGAGGTGTCCTATGCAATTGCTAATATTACATTGTTTGGAATACTTTCGATGCTTATTTACCCTTATTTTGCTAACTTTTATTTTGAAAGTGAGCCTTTATTAATTGGGTTGTTTTTGGGAACCTCTATCCATGAAACCTCTCAAGTTGCGGCTGCAGGATTGATTTATGACCAGCAATTTAATAGTCCTGAAACTTTAAATATAGCAACAGTAACGAAATTAATTAGGAATACCTTTTTGATTATCATGATCCCTTTATTTGCATTTCTTTATAATCGAGGAAAAACCTCAGAAAAGAAATACTCGATAATAGATATTTTTCCTTACTTTGTATTAGGATTTGTAGCCATGATAATAATTAGAAATTTAGGTGATCTAATGTACTCAAATAATTACGAATGGTTGGTTGCAATTGAGGGTATTAAATTGTCCTCAAAAATATTTTTAACAATGGCAATGGCAGCAATAGGGCTTTCAACTAACTTAAAAGAACTTAAAAATATGGGCTACAAGCCTTTTATAGTTGGTTTTATAGGTATGGCAACGGTAGGATTGGTTAGTATTACAACTATCGAATTATATTTAAATTTTTTTAATTAAGATTTAACTAATAATTTTTTTCTAAAGTTTGAAATAAATCGTCTTATAAAAGCTGCTCCAACACCTAAAATAATTGCAAACATAATTGTAAATAGTCCATAAAAGAAAGGCATTTCTTTAGAAAAATCAATTATAAATTGAGAAAAGAAATTTAAATCTGAACTAGTTGCTTTAGCAGTTCCATTTATAATTTTGTCTGCAAAAAACGTATCGTATGCTATCGCTATACCTACTATCAGTAATAAAATTGCTAATAAGGCTCTTAAACCAGAACTATCGATTCTTTCTCCTAATTTTTGCCCAACCTGAACTCCTATTATAGATCCTACAACTAACATAAGAACTAGAAATAAATCTATTGACCCATAATTAAATGAATGAAGAAAAGTAACAACCACACTTACAAAAATTGTTACAAATAAAGATGTACCAGGAACTAATTTAGTAGGCATTTTAATTATATAAATCATTGCAGGAACTAAAATAAAAGCACCTCCGATTCCCATAATGGCTGCAATAAATCCAACTAATAAACCAATTATAATTGGCGTAAAAATACTCTCATATAATTTTGACTTTGGAAATCTCATTCTTAATGGAAGACCATGTATCCAATAATGAACATGTAATTTTTTTTTAACTACAACGTTTCTTTTTGCTTTATCTATTTCACCCAAACTCTCAACCAACATTAAAGTTCCGATTATTGCCAATATATACATATAAGCTAGAGAGATAACTGTATCAATTTTTCCAATACCTTTAAAATATGTAAAAGTATAAATTCCTAAAGAAGTTCCAATTACACCTCCAATTACAATCATTGAACCCATTTTATAATCTAAAGTATTTTTTAAATAATGCGTGGTAGATCCAGAAACTGAAGTAGCTAAGATATTATTTGCTTCATTTGCAACAGCGTATGCAGGAGGTATTCCTAAAAAAATTAAAAAAGGTGTCATCAAAAACCCACCACCAACACCAAATAAACCTGAAAGTACTCCAACAATTGCGCTTAATAAAAGTATTTCGATAGGGTTAACAAAAACTTGAGCTATCGGTAAAAATACTTCCATAAAAAATTTAAAAGCTGTTAAAAAACAACTTAGTTAAAAGTGATAAAAGTTCCAACTAAAATCACTCCCCAGTAAGCTGTTAAGCTTGCTATAATTCCTGCCTTAATAAATGTAGTTTTAAAATTTGAGAGTTTATTGATAATTTTTACGTTAGAAAGTAACATTTAATTCGTCAATACACCCACAACGAAATTTGTCAAACAATAATTTATTATTAAGCAATTTTTTTTGCCTAGTAGATGGTAGCCCCAAAAACTTTAATTGTATCGTCCTCAACTCCTAACACCAACCTTCCAAGGAACTCTCCTGGGATCTCTTTATTTGTCTGTTTGATCAAAACAGTTATGTGATCTCCTCTTCTTAGACATCCAAAAGGTTCGAAAGTCTCTTTAAGATTAGTGATAAGCTTATTATTAGCCCACTGTTTACCAAGTTCTACTTCGTTGGCACCAAAAAGCATTTGAGTAGAGAAATCTCTAGTAAACCCACCATAATCTTTTAGATTAGATGATTTAACCAAGTTATCCCAAATAGGTTTGGCTAATTCATATATTTCATCATCTGATTTAGATAAAATATCCATTTGATTTAATTAAATTATCTACTACGAAGCTTTTTTCTTCTCGTTCTCATCCACTATATGGTAGACAGGAACTTTCTCCATACTAAACTTGCCAGTTTTAGGGTCACGTCTAGAAACTGTTAGACAATGCCAATTTTCATCATCTAGCTTCATATGATCACCTCTATAATAGTAGCCTGGCCACCTAGTCTCTTCTCTAAATAAAGTATGTTCCGTTACACACTGAGAAGTCAAAGCTCTATGTTTCAACTCCCAAGCTCTCATAAGCTGGTGATAATCTTCAGCGCCAACATGCTCCAAGTCCTCTTGTAGCCAATCTAATAACTCAAGTCCTCTTTTCAGCATATTACCATTAGTCATGTAATTTGAGGTAATTCCACCCACGTATTCATCCATGATTTTCTGTAATCTTTGAAGACCTTGGATTGGAGATATATAGCTAGGAGAAACTGTTCCACCGGTAATCTCATTTCTAGCAACTGTGTAGTTTTCTAGTGGTTTGTAAACTGCAGTTTTGAAATCCTCACACTGTTTATCTGAAACTTTAACCCCTTCGGCTTTTTTGTCTTCAATGTATTTAACAGCAGCTTTTGCGGCCAATCTACCCTCTGTAAAAGATCCAGATGAAAACTTATGGGCACTTCCACCAACTGTATCTCCTGCTCCAAATAAACCATCAATAGTTAGCATTCTGTTATAGCCCCAGAAATATTCTGGTGGCGATAAATCCTCAGGGCCACTTACCCATGCACCAGAACAAGTAGCATGTGAGCCCATTACATAAGGTTCAGATGTTGTTAACTCTGGATTTGTATATTTTGGATCAATGTTTTGAGATGCCCAAACAACAGCTTGCCCAACAGTCATTCCTAGGAAATTTTCCCAGCCTACTGTTTCTAAATGTGGATCTTGGAAAGCCTCAGTAGTTACCATATGAATTGGTCCACCGCCTGCGGCTACTTCTTGAATAAACGCATGATTTCTCAAACAAGTTGGTGTTGGGTGATGATCAATATATTCACCAACTAACTCTTTGGTTTGATCATACCATTTTTTCTCATAGTTTTCACCGTTAGCATTTTGTGTGTATGTTTTTAAATGAAGGAAATATGCTCCAACTGGCCCATATCCATCTTTAAATCTACATAATACAATTCTGTTTTCCATTTGAGTCATCTTTGCACCAGCTGCAATAGGTAATGCATATGCAGATCCGTTGCTCCATGGAGCATACCAAGTTCTACCCATTCCTTCTCCAACTGCTCTTGGTTTAAAGATATGTGAAGCTCCTCCAGCAGCAACAATTACTGCTTTTGCTCTAAAAACATGGAAATCACCAGTTCTCATATTAAATCCAACTGCTCCACCAATTCTGTTATCTTGAGACTCGTCCATTAAAAGATGAGTAATCATTATTCTGTTATAAATTTTATCTGCAGATTTTTTTGCTGCTTCAGCAACAATCGGTTTATAACTTTCACCATGGATCATAATCTGCCATTTACCTTCTCTTAAGTATCTTCCAGTTTCTTCATTCTTCATCATAGGCAGACCCCATTCATCAAACATATGAACTGTAGAGTCTACATGACGAGCCATGTCATAACCTAAATCCTCTCTTACCATTCCCATTAAATCATTTCTTGCATATCTAACGTGATCTTCTGGTTGGTTTTCACCCCATTGCATTCCCATGTAGCAGTTAATTGCATAAAGTCCTTGAGCAACAGCTCCACTTCTATCAATGTTAGCTTTTTCAACACAAACAATTTTCATGTCTCTACCCCAGTGTCTTGCTTCAAAGGTAGCACCAGTTCCAGCCATACCTCCGCCTACAACTAATATATCGCAATCTTCGTAATGTGTTTTATGACTAGCCATTAATAGTAAACTCCTTTTTTGAACGACTCCTTAGGTACAGTTGGAAGCTCTCCATCTATATTTAACCCTTCTGGTTCAGTGTATAATCTTTGTGAATTTATCTCACCTTGATTAGGTTTGTCCCCATCAGCTAATTTAGGAATAAATTTTCCCCAAGGCTTAGTTGTGATTGGAGATACAAAGTTTTTTTCAGTTCCATTTCTAAATTTAATTTTCCAAGAGATTGTTCCTTTTTCTTCTTCCCTTCTTACTCTAACGCTATGTCCCATTGGAGCAAAATCTGCATATCCTCTAACATCAATAGCGTGGTTAGGACAAGCTTTGACACAAGAATAACATTCCCAACAAAAGTTAGGTTCAATATTTTTTGCACGTCTAATATTTTCATCAATGTGCATTATATCTGATGGGCAAATATCTACGCAATGACCACAGCCATCACATCTTGTCATATAAACAAATGTTGACATATTATTCTCTCTCCTTTTTTAATTTTATCATAATTAATAATGTTTAGGTTGTTCTCTTTTAATACCTAAACCAAATTGTTCAGGTGCATCTGCAGGTGGAGGTAAATTATCTCTAGAACCATCTGCTTCTGCTAAATTTTTTTGTATTGCTGCACCAGGTTTGTAAAACATATGTGCAAACTTAGACCAATAAACTCCTCCAAATAAAACTAGGTTTGAAACTATAAATAATACTAAAAATAAATTTGCATCCCATCTTCCCTCTAAATTTAAACTTTGAAGATATGACCAAATAAATCCAGTTAAGGAAGTTGCAATCAGAGCTAATACAAATAAATCTGCTTTAATAATTCTGTACCAAGGTTGAGCTTCAGAATAAACATCAACCCTTAAGAAGAACCAAAACCACGAACCACCTAAGATAGTCATTAAAGCACCTACATGCCAGATCATTGGCCAAATAGTTGGCGTTTCCGCATTTGCTGATGAATAACAAAATATCATCACAACAGACCCAATCCAAAACAATATAGTTCCATACATTCCTAGAAGGTGTGCTACTCTTCTTTTACCAGCACCTAGTTCTGATGTTGTACCAATGTCGTATGCAATTGTTTTTGAAACAACAGCTATTCTTTCACCAGTTGTTAATTCTTTAGTTGCATTTTTTTTTGCTTTTTTAGCATTTTCAAAAAAATACTTAACATTCTTTTTATGAATTATGTCTAAAAGAGTACCTGCAACAATCAATAAAATCATTAACACCACAAAACCTTGCATAACTACAGATGGAACTGACTCGGCTAAAATTGAAAAAGGATTTGTTGCAAACATTTTGAATACCCTTGTAAAATAAAATTGAATTAATTTAAGGTTTTCTATTCTAGATATTTATAGAGTTCAACCAAAAGTATTGGTCAATTTGTCTTTAATAACAACTCAGGGTTTACGTTTGTAGTGTTGTTTATTGGGAATCACTGACCTAACACCACCCTGAGGATTGTCTACATCCCCTTCTCTTCTTGGAATTAAATGAATATGGCAATGCATAATTGATTGGCCTGCAGATTTTCCTGCATTTGTACCTAGATTAAAACCTTTAACACTAGAATCTTGTTTTAAAATTCTTTCTTTAGTTTTTAAAATTAACTCATTGCATGCCTGAATTTCCTCTTTGGTAAGATCAAAATATGTTTCTACATGTCTTTTAGGAACTATAAGACTATGAAGTTCTGAGACAGGATAGCTATCCTTAGATGAATAAGCTAATTGGTTTTCAAACTGGAGCTCTTCTTTTCTGATTTTGCAAAATATACAAGGGTTGTTTGGATCTTTCATATTTAAAAAAGAGAATTATATATTTTATTTAATTTATTGAAGCAATTACTCTTTCTTCTTCTCCATTTAAGGTCATTTATTTTTGAAACTGATGTTACTCCTTTGCCGGATCCGATAAGTATTATTTCATCATAATCATTAATTGATTTAATAGAAATATCTTTAAAATTAATTTTAATTTTCTTGCTTATAAATTTAAGTGTATTTCCAAAATAACAATTTTTTTTAGGTGAAAAAATCTTTCCATTTTTCACAAAAACTAAATTTGAAGTACCAGTTTCTAAAATTTTATCATTTGCGACTAGAGCAATATCAAATTTAGTTGAATCAACTTTGCTTAATTTTGCTAATATTTTTTTATAATAAAGATTTTTGTAATTTGGTTCTACACGTTTATATTTAAACAATAAGAGATTAAAATTACTTTTTGGTTTTGGTCTTTTTCTAATTGAGACTGATATCAGTTTTTTATTTAACGCTATACGAAATAAATTATCAGAACCTTTGTATATAGTGTTTTTGTTAATTAAATATTTAATTATGTTTTTTAAATTTTTTTTTCTTATTCCATATTTTTTTGTAGATTTTATTAAGTTCTCTAAATGCGGTTTTAAAAGTATTAGCTTAGGAGGTTTTCCAACCATTCGCATTGTGGTGAATACACCTCTAGATCCCCAAAGGTCCTTGAAAGTAACTTCTTTAAGATTGTTAAGCTGATAAGATTTTTTTAATAATAGTGTTGCCATTTTCTGTTAAAAAAGATTCTGGATGAAATTGAAATCCATAAATTTTATTTTGATTGTCCTCAAGGCCCATAGGTATTTTTGTTTTACTACATCTCATAGTTATTTTAATAGAATTAGATTTAAATGGCTCCTTTAATTTTAATGAATGATATCTTCCAACTTTAAACTGTTTATTATTTTTAAAGATTTTACTTTGATTATTTGTTTTTATTTTAGATTGAAATCCATGATAAATTTTTTTTTGTTGTATTATTTTACCCCCTTCATTATGCAAAATCATTTGATAACCAAGACAAATACCAATAATTTTTTTTCTTCCTTTATATTTTTTATAAATTTTTGAAGTAGTAGGATAATCTTTTGGTGATCCAGGTCCGGGTGATAAAACAATCACATCACTTTTATCAAGTAATTTACTATTTACCTCGTAATAATTTGAACAAATAACATTATCAAATTTTGAAAATTGATGAACAACATTCCAAGTAAAAGAGTCTTGGTGATCTATAATGTAAATCATTTAAATAACTCCAATAAAGATTTTGCTTTAATATAATTTTCATTAAATTCTTTCTTAGGTGAACTATCTAATACTACTCCAGATGCAGCAGAGATCTCTGATTGATTTTTGTAATTTAATATAGATCTAATTATAATATTAAACTTCATATCTTGATTAAATTTAATAAACCCAAAACTTCCTGTAAAAATATTTCTACTTTCTTTTTCTTGTCTGTTTAAAAGTTCTAAAGTTCTAATTTTAGGACAACCAATTACAGATCCTCCTGGCATCATTGCCTTAATGATATCAATCAATTTTATATTTTTATTTAATATTCCGCCAATTGAAGTCACATAATGAAAAAGATGCTTATATTCCTCGACATATTTTTTTTTGAGTATTTTAACACTTCCTGGTTTACAAATTTTAGATAAATCACTTCTTTCCATATCAACTATCATGTTGTGTTCTTTGGTTTCTTTCTCATTATTTTTGAAATATTTAAGAGCTGTATTTTTATTAGAAGAGTATTTTTTCTTAAAAGTACCAGCAATTGGTTTTGTAATTATTTTGTTTTTTTTCTTATCTATCAATGTTTCTGGAGAGCAGCTTACTATAGAATAATCCTTATCTTTTATCATAAATGACTCTGGGGATGCATTAACCTTCATTAATTTCCAAAAAAAATTAACAGGATTAATTAAAGATTTATTTTTATATTTTGTACAAATTTTAATTTGATAAGTCTCACCTTGTCTTATTTTTTTTGAAAATAATTCAAATATTTTTTTATATTTTGCATAAGAAATATTAATCTTAAAGGGACTTAGTATTTGAGTTTTGTTGAATTGATAATTGAATTTATGTTTTTTTTTACTAGATATAACTTTAATATCTTTTCTAATTTTAATTATAGTCTCAGGTTTATAAAAAATTCCTTTATAAAAGTTTATCCTTTTTTTATTTTTTAAATTAATACCAATTAAATTACATAAAATTTCATAACCAAAAAAACCAAGATATAAATCTGTTTCTTTTTTGTATTTTTTTTTCTCTAACGATTTAAGAAAATTATGTATATTTTTTTTTGTTAAAATGATCTTTTTTGAAAAATCTGTATAAATATTATAGCCATCTTCTACTTTATAAATAATTAAAGGTTTATCTGATTGATACAGATCCTCTAGATAAGGGTTAAATTTAAACTTATGCTGGTTGAGTTCTTTCAATTGCTTTCTCTACTATAGGTAAATGTATCAGACCTGCAAAAATTGATAATGCGATAGATCCGTACCATGCATAGTCAAAATTTCCATTTAATTCATAAAATACACCGCCTAGATATGCTCCTAGGAAAGAACCAATTTGATGGCTTACAAAAACTATTCCATATAAAAGTCCAACATATTTTGTACCAAATATATGTGCAACAATTCCATTTGTTGGAGGAACTGTGGATAGCCATAAAAAACCAAAAGTAACTCCAAAAACTACAGAATTAAATATACTTGGTGGTAAGAAAATAAAATAGATAATTGAAACACCTCTTAATAGATAAATGGCACTTAAAATTTTTTTCTTACTATACCTTGTTGCTAAATAACCACTTGTAATAGTGCCGGCCATATTAAACACTCCTATCAAAGCTAAAACCATTGCAGGTGTCCAGTCAGGCAAACCTTTATCTGCCATATAGGTAGGAATGTGTGTTGCTACTAGAGCAATATGCCAACCACAAACAAAAAAACCTAAAGTTAGATAAATAAAACTTTTGTTTGCAAATGCCTCTTTTAGAGCCTCTCTTGCTGTTTGATTATTATCTTGATTAACTCCTACAGGTATTTTTGGAGTACTAACAAACAATGCTACCACTAATCCTAATCCTAAAAGAAGGGAAAAATATAAAAGAGTATTTTCCCAGCCTGTTTCAACTAAGGAATATCTTACAAGTAAAGGTGATACAAAATATCCAAATGAACCTGCACATGTAACAATTCCTGTTGCAATAGTTCTATTAGATGCTGGAAAATGTTTAGCTACTACTGATACCGGAATACCTATTGCAGTGGAACCTAAGCCTATTCCAATCATCACTCCTATAGTTAAAGTAAAATAACCTCCAGTATTATAGCCAGAATAAAAAAGCAAAACCCCAACTAAATAAAAAACAAAGCCAATAAATATTGCAACCGCTCCTCCGTATTTATCTGTAATTACACCAAACAACGGACTGAATACTCC
>CACKXG010000007.1 GCA_902604035.1 uncultured Pelagibacteraceae bacterium | reverse complement strand
AGACTACTATGGTCGCTCGTCACGAAGATAGACCTAAAGCAAAATTTTTTATCGATAATTTATTTGATGACTTTATCTCACTATCTGGAGATAGATATTATGGAGAAGATAAATCGGTTTTAACTGGATTTGCAAAATTTAATGGAAAATCAGTTTTAGTGATAGGCCAAGAAAAAGGAGAAGATTTAGATAGCAGAATTGAGAGAAATTTTGGAATGATGAGGCCAGAAGGTTATAGAAAAACTATAAGATTAATGAACTTAGCAAACAAATTTAATATTCCGATAATTTCATTTATTGATACTCCAGGAGCATATCCGGGGGTTGGTGCTGAAGAACGAGGACAAGCAGAAGCAATTGCAAAATCAATCGAGTGTTGTATGGAGCTTAAAGTTCCAACTATTGCAATAATTATAGGCGAAGGTGGTTCTGGTGGAGCAATTGCATTAGCTTCATCAAATAAAGTCCTTATGCTAGAAAATGCAATTTATTCAGTAATATCCCCTGAGGGATGTGCAACTATTCTATGGAGAGATCCAAAAAAAATGCTTGATGCTGCGAAGGCTATGAAGCTTTCAGCTAAAGATTTACTTAAGTTAAAAGTTATTGATGAAATAATTGAAGAACCATTAGGTGGTGCACACAGAGATAGAGATATAATATTAACCAATGTCAGACAAACCTTAATAAAAAATTTAAATTATTTTGACAACTTATCCTCAGAAGAAATAATGACTGAGAGAAAAAATAAATTTCTTAAAATTGGAAGAAATGATGGTTTTATGACTAGCACTGAAGATTTAAGTAAATTAACAATTAAGAAAAATAACTTTGATCAAATTTTTAAATCAAAAAAAATATTACTAGCGGTTATTGGTGGATTAATTTTAGTTTCTTCAATCTTTTTATTAATTTAAATTCTATAAGGCTCCGCAGCAGTTTTTAAATTTATTTCCTGTAGCCTCACATCTCTCGTTTCTAGAAATTTTTTGATTTTTTTTTATTAACAATAAACATTTTGGATTATCAGATGGATTTATTTTTTTAGAATTTTTTTCTTCATTATTTGGTTCCATTACTACCTTTAAGTTCATTAAAATAGTTACATAATCTAATTTTAATTTTTCTAAAAGATTTGAAAATAATTCAAATGCTTCTTTTTTATATTCAACTAATGGATCTCTCTGACCATATGATCTTAACCCTATAACTTGTCTTAATTGCTCCAAATATTGAATGTGAGATTTCCAGTTTAAATCAATTGATTGAAGAAAAATTCTTTTTTCAATTTCTTTTGCATGATCTTCACCCAGAAGTTTAATACGTTCCTTCCTAGTTTTTTGAAATTTATTAAAAATCTCTTCTCTGAAATCTTTATCTTTTGCTTCAATTAAATCCTTAAATTCATTTTCTTCAAAGCTTTTTCCGACTATTTGCTTAGTCTTATTATAAAATTCATTACTTTTAGGATTGGATAAATTTGAAATTTTTAACTTAATTAAATCATCAGATATTTCTTTTAAAAATTCATCTGAATAATCAAAGATATTTTCACTGTTCATTGCATTTTTTCTTTGAGAAAATACAACGTGCCTTTGATCATTAAGAACGTTATCAAATTTGATGAGTGTTTTTCTTATATCAAAATTTCTAGCTTCCACTTTCTGCTGTGCTCTCTCTAATGCTTTATTAATCCAAGGATGATCAATACTTTCACCATCTTTAAGTCCAAGTTTTTCGAGCATACTATTCATAGACTCTGATCCAAAAATTCTCATTAAATCATCTTCTAGACTAACATAAAATACAGAACTACCTTCATCTCCTTGTCTTCCAGATCTTCCTCTGGCTTGGTTGTCAACTCTTCTAGACTCCATTCTTTCTGTACCAATTACAAATAAACCCCCTAAGGATTTAATTTTATCTTTATTTATTTTTAGCTGGTCTTCAGGAATAGAACCTTTTTTACCACCAAGTTGAATATCAACTCCTCTTCCCGAAATACTTGTTGTAATTATTAATGAATTTTCTTTTCCTGCATTTGCAATTATCTCAGCTTCATTTTCATGATTTTTTGCATTTAACACTACATGTTTAATATTTTTTTTATTAAGTAAATTTGAATAAACTTCAGATTTATTGATGCTTGAGGTAAATACTAAAATAGGTTGACCTAATTTATTTCTTTCTATTATTTTTTCTATAATGGCATCATTTTTTTCTTTTTCTGTTCTAAAAATTAAATCATTAAAATCCTTTCGGATCATTTCTTTATTTGTCGGAATAACAACAACAGGTAGATTATAAATTTCAAAAAATTCTTCAGATTCTGTGGCAGCTGTACCAGTGCAACCAGATATTTTTTTATAAAGTTTAAAATAATTTTGATAAGTTATTGAAGCTAACGTTTGATTTTCAGCCTGTACTTGAATTTTTTCTTTAGCTTCTAATGCTTGATGTAAACCATCTCCAAAACGTCTACCTTCTAAAATTCTTCCAGTAAGTTCATCAATAATTTTAAGACTTCCATCTTTAACAATATAATCTCTGCCCTTTTCAAATAAATGATTTGCTCTTAAAGCTTGATTAACATGGTGAACTAAATGTAAATTTTCTGGATCATAAAAATTATTATTTTTTAAAATACCAGCGTTAGAAAAAAGTTTTTCAACATTATTAATTCCATCATTTGTTAATAAAACACTTTTTTCTTTTTCATCTATTTCAAAATCTTTATTATTTAAGATTTTAATTAGTTTATCAATTACTAGATATTGAGCAGTTTTATCTTCAGCTGCTCCAGAAATTATCAGGGGTGTTCTTGCTTCATCTATCAAACATGAATCTATTTCATCTACTATCGAAAAATTATGATCTCTCTGAACCATCTGTTGTTCAGAAAATTTCATATTATCTCTTAAGTAATCAAAACCTAATTCACTATTAGTTGCATAAGTGATATCACAATTATAGTTTTTCTTACGTTCAGCATCATCTTGATAGTTGTTAATAAATCCTGACGAAAGACCAAGAAAATTATAAATTTGCCCCATTTCAATAGAGTCTCTTTTTGCAAGATAATCATTAACAGTAACTATATGAACACCTTTTTCGCTTAAGGCATTTAAGTAAGCAGCTAATGTAATTGTTAAAGTTTTTCCCTCTCCAGTTCTCATTTCAGCAATTTTGCCCTCATGCAAAGCAACACCTCCAATTAACTGGACATTAAAGTGTCTCTCGTTACGTGTTCTTTTTGCAGCCTCTCTAACTAAAGCAAAAGCTTCAGGAAGAAGCTCGTCTAAAGTTTTTCCATCTTTTAACTGATTTCTAAATTCATTAGTTTTTTTTGGAAAGTCGTCGTCATTCAAATTTTTAAAATCTTCCTCGTGTGAGTTTATTTTTTCAACAATTTTACCAATTCTATCTAGCTCTTTTTGATTACTAGATTTGATAAATTTTGTTATTAAATTTAATGGGTTAAACATTACTATTTGATTTATTCTTTACTTATATTGTTTAATATATGTATTAAATAAATAATTTAAACAATATGGGAATTAATTTAACAAATTTTTTATCATCTCAATCAAAAAATACTAAAATGATTGATTTTCAAGACCTTGATCATTTAGATGGTCTTTCAATTTCAGTTGTTTCCGCAAATTTATATAAAGATATCAGAGATGATTTAACAATGTTCTATTTCAGAGAAGGTGCTAATTATGCTTCTGTTTATACTCAGTCAAAAATAGTATCTGAAAATATAAAATGGAATATTAACCAAAGACCAAAAAAAATATATTCTCTTATTGTAAATACAAGAAACGCCAATGCTTTCACTGGAAAGCAAGGATATGAAAGTTTAAAAAAAATAGCTGATTTGACAGCCAAACATCTAAACAAAAAACAAGAGGAAGATGAGGATAATCCAAAAAAAATTTCCTCAAAAAATATAATTTTTGGTTGTACTGGTACTATTGGAGAAATTTTTCCATATGAAAAAATTTCCAATAATATTCCAAATTTAATTAATAAAATTCGTTATACGCAGAATAAATTTATATGGATGAAGGCAGCACTTGCGATGATGACTACGGATACGAAGCCAAAATTAGCTATGGAGGAATGTCATATTGGAAGTGAAAAAGTAAAAATATATGGAATAGCCAAAGGATCAGGAATGATACATCCAAATATGGCTACGACACTTGCATATTTATTTACTGATGCAACTTTATCTAATGATATTTTAGGAAAGTTATTAAAAAAAAATATAACCAATACATTTAATGCTATTTCTTGTGATGGGGATACTAGTACCAATGACATGGCAACTATTTTTGCAACTAATGAAGTTAAAAATTATCAAGTGAAAAGTATAAATGAAAATAAAATAAAAAATTTTGACAAAGCTTTAAATAATGTTCTTTTGAATTTAGCTAAAAGGGTTGTTTCAGACGGAGAAGGAGCGTCAAAATTTATTACAATAAATGTTAGTAAGTGTAAAAATGAGATAGATGCAAAAAAAATTGCTTTATCAGTTGCAAATTCTCCACTAGTAAAAACTGCAATTGCTGGAGAAGATCCAAATTGGGGACGAGTTATAATGGCAATTGGTAAAGCAGGACCTAAAATTAATCTAAATAAATTATCAATAAAGTTTGGAGCTATAACAATTGTGGAAGGTGGAAAGTTAGATCAAAGTTATGATGAAAAACAAACAGCAAATTATATGAAAGGAGAAAATATTGAAATAAATATTGAAACTTTTACGGGAAAGAAAAACTTTACTGCTTATACGATGGATTTAACGAAAAAATATATTGAAATTAATGCAGATTATAGAAGTTAACTTATTGAAAATCCAAATTGTATTATTAACTAATAATCATGATTAAATATAAACTTTTTTGTAAAGAATGTGATTTAAAATTTGATAGCTGGTTTGCATCCTCTAATGAATATGAAAGATTAAAAAAGAAAAAACTTTTGAACTGTCATAAGTGCAATTCAGTTAAAGTTGAAAAATCAATTATGGCACCTCAACTAATTAGTCAAAACTTTAAAAATGATGAAAAAATAAATTTAGAGAAATATAATAAAGTAAAAAAAACTATAAAAGATTATCAAAAATTTATTAAAGATAATTTCAAATATGTCGGTGATAATTTTGCTTATGAGGCAAGATCAATTCATTATAATGGTAAAAAAAAATCAAAGGGTATTTACGGTAGTGCATCAAAGGAAGATTTAAAAGAGTTAAAAGAAGAAGGTATAGATGCTCAAATGATCCCTTGGGTAGATGAAAAAGAAAATTAATTTTTTATAAACTTTCCTATATAGTTCACAGACAAATCTCTTGAAATACTCCATTCATCCTTAATAATATTAAAATTCATACCTTCTAATTTATTGAGAGATAAATCATATTTCATTAAAATTTTTTTAAGATCCTCAGGTTTAACAAATTTTTCCCATTCATGTGTTCCAATTGGAAGCCATCTTAAAACATACTCTGCTCCAACAATTGCAAAAATATAAGATTTTAAAGTTTTATTTATTGTTGCAACAAACATAAGTCCATCTTTTTTTAAAAGTTTTGAGCAAGATTTTAAAAAAAAATCTATATCTTCTACGTGTTCAACAATTTCCATATTTAGAATAACATCAAATTTTTTTGTAATTTTAAGTTTTTCAGGTGATGAACATACATAATTAATTTTTAGTTTATTTTTTTTTGAATGAAGTTTTGCAATTTTTATATTTTTATCAGATGCATCAATACCGGTTACATTTGCACCCATCCTCGACATTGGTTCAGATAATAATCCTCCACCACATCCAATATCTAAAATATTTATACCTGATAAAGGTCTGAATTTATTTTTCAATTTAAAATTATTAATAATATTTTCTTTAATGTATTTTATTCTTATTGGATTAAATTTATGAAGTGGTTTGAATTTACCCTCTGGATCCCACCATTCATTGGCCATTTTAGAAAATTTATCTATTTCTTTTTTATTTACACTAGTCATTGTGATAAATAGTTGACATAATAATTTAGATGTATTTTATCCATTATTTATTAAATATTAATAATTAAAGCTAGCATGAAAACTATCGTATTAAAATTTGGTGGAACATCTGTAGGCACTATAGATAGAATTAAAAAGGTATGCAAAATTATTGCTTTTTATAAAAAGAAAAAAAATAAGGTAGTAGTTGTTTCATCGGCAATGAGTGGTGTGACAAATGAGTTAGTTAATAAATCTAAGCTGATTAGTAGCAATTTTGATAGAGCAGAATATGATGCATTAGTCTCGACTGGAGAACAAGCATCATGTGCACTTATTGCTGGTAGACTTAAACATAATGGGTTTAAATCGAGATCCTGGACATCATGGCAATTACCTATTTTAACAGATGGTCCTCATTCAAGTGCAAGGATTAGTTCAGTAGGTATCAAAGAATTAAATAGATATGTCAATTCAGGTGGAATACCTGTAATCACAGGATTTCAGGGTGTAAATAAAGATTTAAGAATAACAACAATCGGAAGAAGCGGATCTGATGCAACTGCAATTATGCTTGCAAAATTTATTAAAGCTGAAGAGTGTATAATATATACTGACGTAGATGGAGTTTATACTACTGATCCAAGGCAGTATAAAAAAGCAAAAAAAATTAAAAAAATTTTTTATGACGAAATGTTAGAAATGGCATCTCTCGGTTCAAAAGTAATGCAACCTACATCGGTCCAGGATGCAAAGTTGAATAAGATTGATGTTAAAGTAAAATCTTCATTTGTATCAAATTCTGGTACCTTAATAACAAATTCTAAAAAAGCATTTAGTGACCAAATTATTACTGGAATTTCATCAACGAAAAATGATGCAAAAATTACAATTGTAGGAGTAAAAGATAGACCTGGTGTTGCTGCTTCTATTTTTAAACCACTATCTAAAAATCTTATAAATGTAGATATGGTGGTTCAAAATATATCTTTAGATGGAAAAGAGACAGATCTTACATTTACTATAAAAGCTGATGATTTAAAAAAAACAGAAAAATTAATTAAACAAAATAAAAAAATATCTTTTAAAAAATTATCTTTTGATAAAGGTGTTTCTAAAGTTTCAATCATCGGTGTTGGTATGATAACGACTCCAGGAATAACATATAGAATGTTCCAGGCTCTAGCCTCAAAAAAAATTAATATTTTGGTTATTTCTACCTCAGAGATAAAAATTTCAGTTCTAGTTTCTGTCAAGCATGTTAAAAGAGCAATAGCTGCTTTACATAAAGAATTTAAATTAGATTAATTATAATGAGTTTAAGACCTTTTAGAGATATTAAAAGAAGAAAAACAAAAGTAATAAATGTTGGAAAAGTAAAGATTGGGGGTGATAATCCAATTTCTGTTCAATCAATGACGAATACTTTAACTACAGATGTTAAAGCAACCATAAAACAAATTAATGATATAGCTGAGGAAGGCGCTGATATTGTAAGGGTGTCTTGTCCAGATAAGGACTCTTCAAAAGCACTAAAAGAGATAATAAAACATGTATCAATACCAGTTGTTGCAGATATACATTTTCATTATAAAAGGGCCATTGAGGCAGCAGAAAATGGAGCTAGCTGTTTAAGAATTAATCCAGGAAATATTGGAGATGAAACAAAGATTCATGAGGTATTGAAAGCTGCAAAGAATAATAACTGTTCAATAAGAATCGGAGTAAATGCAGGTTCTCTGGAAAAAGATATTTTAGAGGAATTTAAAGAACCTTGTCCAGAGGCATTAGTTAAAAGCGCTTTAAGAAATATAAAAATTTTAGAAGATAAAGATTTTTTAAATTTTAAGATAAGTGTTAAATCATCGGATGTATTCCTTTCGATAGCAGCATATAGACAACTATCTAAAGTTATAGATTATCCTTTACACCTTGGAATTACAGAGGCGGGAAGTTTTGTATCTGGGAGTATAAAATCATCTATAGGGCTTGGTAGTTTATTAATGGATGGAATTGGAGATACTATTAGAATCTCTTTATCTGACAACCCAACTCAAGAGGTTAAAATTGGTAATGAGATATTAAAATCTTTAAATCTACGAAATAGAGGAGTAAAGATCATTTCTTGCCCCTCTTGTGCAAGACAAGCATTTCAGGTAATCGATACTGTTAAAATATTAGAGGAGAAACTAGCCCATATAAAAACACCAATAACACTTTCAATTATTGGCTGTGTTGTTAATGGACCAGGAGAAGCTGCAATGACAGATATAGGAATTACTGGAGGGGGAAAAGGAAATAACATGCTTTATTTATCTGGTGTTCAAAATGAAAAAGTTATGACTGATGACATAATTAATAAGGTTGTGAGCGAAGTTGAGAAAAAAGCATCTGAATTAGAGAACTAATCATGATACCCCTAAAAACAGTTGAGGAATTAATAATAAGACATTCATCTATCGAAAAGGATTTATCCACTGGTGGATTAGATAACAAGTTATTTGCCGAAAAATCAAAAGAATACTCAGATTTAAATGAGATAGTTGGAAGTGCCAAGGATTACATTTCTTTTCAAACTGAAAAAGAAGAATTGGAGAAAATATTAAATGATAACTCTGCCGACGGAGAGTTAAAAAAAATGGCAGATATAGAATTGATAGATTTACAAAATAGATATGAAGCTAATGAAAAAAAATTAAAATTATTTTTGTTACCAAAAGATGAAGCAGATAAAAAAAATGCTATTATTGAAATAAGAGCAGGGACAGGTGGATTAGAAGCAAGTTTATTTGCATCAGATTTATTTAAAATGTATGAAAAAGTTAGTCACAAAAAAAAATGGTCATTAGAATTAATCTCAATATCTAGAAGTGATGCAGGAGGTTTAAAAGAAGTTATAGCTTCAATTAAAGGCACTAATATTTACTCAACACTAAAATATGAAAGTGGAGTTCATAGAGTACAGAGAGTTCCAGATACCGAAACTCAAGGAAGAGTTCATACATCAGCAGCAACAGTAGCTGTTTTGCCTGAAGCGGAAGAGGTAGATTTAAAAATAAATGATTCTGACTTAAGAATAGATGTATTTAGAGCAGGTGGACCAGGTGGACAATCTGTTAATACGACGGATAGTGCTGTAAGAATTACTCACATCCCAACTGGTTTAAGTGTATCTCAACAAGATGAAAAATCACAACACAAAAATAAAGCTAAAGGAATGAAAATTTTGAGAGCACGTTTGTATGAATTGGAAAGATCAAGAATTGACCAAGAAAGATCTCAAGACCGTAAGACAAAAATTGGTACAGGAGATAGATCAGAAAGAATAAGAACTTATAACTTCCCCCAAGGAAGAGTTACAGATCATAGAATAAATTTAACTCTTCATAAGTTAGATGAATTTTTAGAGGGAGAAGCATTTGATGAAATGATTGAGTCTTTGACACTACAAGCACAAGAGGAAAGTCTTAGTAACTTAAAATAATATATGAATATTAATTTGGCTATAAAGGAGGGTTCAAAAATTTTAAATAGTAAATTTATACCTAACCCATTATTAGATGCTGAAATTTTAATGGCTAAAATAATTAATAAAGATAGAAATTATATTTTACTAAATTACAGCAATCCTATTAATAAAAATGATTTAAATAATTTCTATAAGTTGATTGAACAGAGATCTTTAGGAAACCCGGTGGCATATTTAACTAAAAAAAAGTCTTTTTGGAATTCAGATTTTATTGTTTCAAATGATACATTAATTCCAAGACCAGATACAGAACTCGTTGTTGACAATGCATTAAAGTTAACAAAACAAAGAAAAAAATTAAATATTTTGGATATAGGTGTTGGTTCAGGCTGTATTCTTCTTTCAATCCTTAAAGAAAGAGAAGATTTTTTTGGTACCGGCATAGATATAAGTGAAAAATGTCTTAATATAAGTAAAAAGAATGCAATTAATCTTAAAGTCAGTTCTAGAGTAAAATTATATAAATCAGATGTTGACAAATTCAATTTAGGAAAATATGATTTAATTGTTTCTAATCCTCCTTATATTAATACTTGTAAAATAAAATATTTGGTTAGAGATGTTGCTGAGTTTGAGCCCAGACTAGCATTAGATGGTGGATTAGATGGTTTATCGGAAATCAGAAAAGTAATTAAAAAATCATCTGAACTGATAAAAAAAAATGGCAAATTTATTTTAGAGATCGGTTTTGATCAAAAAAATAAAGTTATTAATTTATTAAATAAAGAAGGTTTTTATATAAATAGTACTCAAAAAGACTTTGGTAAAAATGATAGGTGCATAGTCAGTACAAAAATATAATTAATTAGATCATGGTAACATTTAGAAATAACAACAATAACAATAGCAGAAGAAGCAACTTTAGAAGAAATACAAGAAGTTTTAAACCAAATAATGATACAGGTAAATTTGGTTCCAACTTTTCCAATAATGATAATTTTAAAAGAAAAGCTCCCGGAAGAAATAACCACAATGCCCCAAAATTGATTGAGAAGTATAATGATTTGGCTAGAGAAGCTTTGTCAAATGGTGATAAAATCTTATCTGAGAATTACTTGCAACACGCAGATCATTTCACAAGAATACTTAATGAAAGACAAAGTTTTAAAAGAGATAAACTTTCTGATAATAAATCTGACAGTAATTTTGATATTTCTGGTGGAAATATTGAAAGTTCTGAACAAAGTTCTGATAAAGAATTAGTGGAAACTTCTGATAATGAAACTACAATTCAAAAAGATTTAAAACCTCAGGCTGAAGTAAATTAATTAAGACCAAGAATTTTTTCAGACTTTAGAACATCTAATTTAATTTTATTAGTCTCAAATTGTTTTCTTTCTTTACCTTTTAAGATTTTACCTGATGGAAGTTTTAATTTTTGTGAATTAACTTTTTTTCCATTTACTATTACTTCATAATGTAAATGAGGTCCGGTAGATTTTCCAGTTGAACCTACGTATCCTATCGTCTGACCTTGTTTGACTCTTACACCTGTTTTCATTCCTCTGGCAAATTTTGACATGTGTGCATATACTGTTTGATAAGTTGAATTGTGTTTTATCTTAATACAATTACCACCTCCTCCACACCATCCCGCTTTTGTAATAACCCCATCACCTGATGCCATTATTGGAGTTCCCATAGGTGCTGCAAAATCTGTACCTCTATGCATTTTATTAAAACCATCAATAGGATGTTTTCTCATACCAAATGGGGATGAAAGTCTTGCACCATTTATTGGTGTTTTCATTAAAGCTTTTTTTACACTTCTGCCACTTTTATCATAGTGACCTTCACTTCCTAATGTGTCAAAATAATATAAACTGTTGTCTTTGCCACTTATTTTTAAATTTGCAAAAAGTATTTCTCCAGTTTCTACAATTTCCTTTTTTTCATTTAAAAAAATTTCATACATAATTTGAAATTTATCCTCTTTTCTAATATCCCTTTGAAAATCAACTTGAAATCCATAAATACCTGCAAACTCAACAATTGTATTAGGAGGTATATTTTTTTTCGTTGCTGCTCTATAAAGACTATCTGTTATTATATTTTCTTCGTAAATAATTTTTTTGTCTAACTTTATAGTTAAAATTTCTTCATTGAATGTATCTTGCTGAATATTTCTTTTTAAATAAATTTTTTCAGTATTTGAAATTTGATATGTAAATTCTATAATTTTATTATTAGTTTTATCTAAACTAAATTGAATTACCTGCTTAGTATTTAATTTGTTTAAATTTATTTTTTTTTGAAGAGATTGTTTAATTTTAATAATCTCTTTTTTTTCAATTGAATATTTTTCTAAAATTTTATCAAAAGTTTCACCAGAATTAATTTTATGTTTAATTTTTTTATATTTTGGCTCTAAATTATTTATCAAATGATTTAGAGTTTTTTTTAAGTAAATATTGTTTATAAAATCGACATAAATTTTTTTATTATTATTATTCTTAAAATTGAAGTAACTAGTAAAAATTGATGCAAATATAATTAAAAAAACTAAAAGGAAAATTTCAAAGTTTTTTCGAACATTTTGCTTTAAATTTTTGAGCATTTTTCTAATAATGAAAACAATTATTAGTTTAGACCTGTAAAAAAATCAAAAAAAACCCAATAAAATTCGCGTTTTTTTGGTTATTTTTCTCTCTTAAATGCTTGATTTCCTTTAATTTTAGCCTATAAGCACTGAACTTTCTCAGTAAAATTATTGTTAATACAATAAATAAGTGAGATTTATTGGGCTTTTTTTAAGTTCAATTAGCTATTTAAAAAGTAAAAATTTAAGAAGAGAAGTGTGGACGGTTAAGGTTACCAAAATTTGTCGTACACACTTCAACATCATATAAATTTTATTCTTAGAATTTATATGGAAGCTAGTGTGCGCCGTTTTTAAACTTGAGAGTTTGATCATGGCTCAGAACGTACGCTGGCGGCACGCCTAATACATGCAAGTCGAACGAAGTAGTAATACTTAGTGGCAGACGGGTGAGTAACATGTAGGTATCTGCCCTTTGGCCTGGAATAACACGAGGAAACTTGTGCTAATACCGGATAAGTCTTTACGGAGAAAGCTTTATGCACCATTGGATGAGCCTGCACTTGATTAGTTTGTTGGTAGGGTAATGGCCTACCAAGACTGTGATCAATAGCTGATTTGAGAGGATGATCAGCCACATTGGGACTGAGACACGGCCCAAACTCCTACGGGAGGCAGCAGTAGGGAATCTTGCACAATGGAGGAAACTCTGATGCAGCGATGCCGCGTGAGTGAAGAAGGCCTTTGGGTTGTAAAGCTCTTTCGTCGGGGAAGAAAATGACTGTACCCGAATAAGAAGGTCCGGCTAACTTCGTGCCAGCAGCCGCGGTAATACGAAGGGACCTAGCGTAGTTCGGAATTACTGGGCTTAAAGAGTTCGTAGGTGGTTGAAAAAGTTGGTGGTGAAATCCCAGAGCTTAACTCTGGAACTGCCATCAAAACTTTTCAGCTAGAGTTTGATAGAGGAAAGCAGAATTTCTAGTGTAGAGGTGAAATTCGTAGATATTAGAAAGAATACCAATTGCGAAGGCAGCTTTCTGGATCAATACTGACACTGAGGAACGAAAGCATGGGTAGCGAAGAGGATTAGATACCCTCGTAGTCCATGCCGTAAACGATGTGTGTTAGACGTTGGAAATTTATTTTCAGTGTCGCAGCGAAAGCGATAAACACACCGCCTGGGGAGTACGACCGCAAGGTTAAAACTCAAATGAATTGACGGGGACCCGCACAAGTAGTGGAGCATGTGGTTTAATTCGAAGATACGCGCAGAACCTTACCAACACTTGACATGTTCGTCGCGACTTTAAGAGATTAAAGTTTTCGGTTCGGCCGGACGAAACACAGGTGCTGCATGGCTGTCGTCAGCTCGTGTCGTGAGATGTTGGGTTAAGTCCCGCAACGAGCGCAACCCTCACTTTTAGTTGCCATCATTTAGTTGGGCACTCTGAAAGAACTGCCAGTGATAAGCTGGAGGAAGGTGGGGATGACGTCAAGTCCTCATGGCCCTTACGTGTTGGGCTACACACGTGCTACAATGGTATCTACAACAGGAAGCAAGACGGCGACGTTAAGCAAATCCTTAAAAGATACCTCAGTTCGGATTGCACTCTGCAACTCGAGTGCATGAAGCTGGAATTACTAGTAATCGTGGATCAGCGTGCCACGGTGAATGCGTTCCCGGGTCTTGTACACACCGCCCGTCACACCATGGGAGTTGGTTCTACCTTAAGGCAAGGTTTAATACCCTTGACCACGGTATAGTCAGCGACTGGGGTGAAGTCGTAACAAGGTAGCCGTAGGGGAACCTGCGGCTGGATTACCTCCTTTCTAAGGATGAATAAAAGTAAAATTTTGTTCTAAATAATATACAGGATAATGTTGACCGTCCTCATTTCTCTTCTTGAATTAGTGTTTCTCTTGCATGGGGGCCGGTAGCTCAGTTGGTTAGAGCACACCCTTGATAAGGGTGGGGTCGAAAGTTCGAGTCTTTCTCGGCCCACCAATTTAAGATCATGGGGGATTAGCTCAGCTGGGAGAGCGCCTGATTTGCATTCAGGAGGTCAGCGGTTCGATCCCGCTATCCTCCACCAAACACTTAGTTATAATAATCGTGAAGAAATAATAATTAATATCAATATCTATATCCGAACATTAGTAATGTTATTAGCTAATGTTCAAAATAAAAATTTGATTCAACACAGAATTTTTTTCTGTGCATAAATCAAGCGTTTAAGGGCGTGTAGTGGATGCCTTGGCACTGAAAGCCGATGAAGGACGTGATATACTGCGATAAGTTTCGGGGAGCTGTATGTAAGTTTTGATCCGAAAATTTCCGAATGGGGAAACCCACCACTTTATGTGGTACTTTAAACTGAATACATAGGTTTAAAGAGACAACCTGGAGAACTGAAACATCTAAGTAACCAGAGGAAAAGAAATCAATTGAGATTCCGTTAGTAGTGGCGAGCGAACGCGGACTAGGCCAGTAGTTTTGTTAAAAAAATTTGAATAGTTTGGAAATGCTAACCATAGAGGGTGATAGTCCCGTATGAGTAATGTTTAACAAAATTCTTGAGTAAAGCGGGACACGTGAAATCCTGCTCGAATATAGGGGGACCACCCTCTAAGCCTAAATACTCTTCAGTGACCGATAGTGAACTAGTACCGTGAGGGAAAGGTGAAAAGAACCCCTATTAGGGGAGTGAAATAGAACCTGAAACCGCATGCCTACAATCAGTCGAAGCTCTTTTTAGAGTGACGGCGTACCTTTTGTATAATGGGTCAGTGACTTAATTTATTAAGCAAGCTTAAGCCATCTAGGTGTAGGCGTAGCGAAAGCAAGTCTTAATAGGGCGATTAGTTTAATGAATTAGACCCGAAAACGAATGAGCTTACCATGAGCAGGTTGAAAGTAAGGTAACACTTACCGGAGGACCGAACCAGTTGACGTTGAAAAGTCTTTGGATGACTTGTGGTAAGGGGTGAAAGGCCAACCAAATTCGTAGATAGCTGGTTTTCCGCGAAAACTATTTAGGTAGTGCGTTGAATAAATAGACATTTAGAGGTAGAGCACTAAATGGGCTAGGGGGAAGAGATTCTTACCAAACCTAATAAAACTCCGAATGCTAAATGTTGTTCTTCAGCAGACAGACTGTGGGTGCTAAGGTCCATGGTCGAGAGGGAAAGAGCCCAGACCACCAGATAAGGTCCCCAAATTATGATTAAGTGTGAAAGGATGTGGAAATTCCTTAACAGCCGGGAGGTTGGCTTAGAAGCAGCCATCCTTTAAAGATAGCGTAACAGCTCACCGGTCTAATAGAGTTTCTGCGCCGAAGATGTAACGGGGCTAAAATCATATACCGAATCTGTGGATTTATAATTTTTTCGAAAATTGTAACTGGTAGCGGAACGTTCTGTAAGCCTGTGAAGGGATATCCGTGAGGGATCCTGGAGGTATCAGAAGTGCGAATGCTGACATAAGTAACGATAAAAGAAGTGAAAAACTTCTTCGCCGAAAATCCAAGGGTTTCTGCGCAAGGTTAATCCGCGCAGAGTTAGTCGGCACCTAAGGCGAGGGCGAAAGCCGTAGTCGATGGAAATAAGGTTAATATTCCTTAACCAGATGGTAGTGACGGATCTTGTAAGTTGTGAGTTCTTAATGGATTGAGCTTGCCGCGAAAAGGTTCCAAGAAATAGCTCCATCATTAGACCGTACCCTAAACCGACACAGGTGGATTAATAGAGTATATTTAGGCGCTTGAGAGAATGATGTTGAAGGAACTCGGCAAAATACTTCCGTAACTTCGGGATAAGGAAGACCTTCTTGTAGGCAACTATAGGAGGGTGGCACAAGCCAGGGAGAAGCGACTGTTTATCAAAAACACAGGGCTCTGCTAACACGTAAGTGGATGTATAGGGTCTGACGCCTGCCCGGTGCTGGAAGGTTAATGCGGTTGGTGCAAGCTAACTTCTGAAGCCCCAGTAAACGGCGGCCGTAACTATAACGGTCCTAAGGTAGCGAAATTCCTTGTCGGGTAAGTTCCGACCTGCATGAATGGCGTAACGATTTCTCCGCTGTCTCCAACATCAACTCAGTGAAATTGAATTCTCCGTGAAGATGCGGAGTTCGCGTAGTTAGACGGAAAGACCCCGTGCACCTTTACTGCAACTTTACATTGGTATTAGGAAAAACATATTTAGTATAGGAGGGAGACATTGAAGCAAAGGCGTCAGCTTTTGTGGAGTCACCAGTGAAATACCTCTTTTGTTTTTCTTGGTATCTAACTGACTGCCGTTATCCGGCGTCAAGACATTGTATGGTGGGTAGTTTGACTGGGGCGGTCGCCTCCCAAATAGTAACGGAGGCGTGCGAAGGTAGGCTCAGAACGGTCAGAAATCGTTCGTAGAGTGCAATGGCATAAGCCTGCCTGACTGTGAGACTGACAAGTCGAGCAGAGACGAAAGTCGGTCATAGTGATCCGGTGGTTCTGAGTGGAAGGGCCATCGCTCAACGGATAAAAGGTACGCCGGGGATAACAGGCTGATACTGCCCAAGAGCTCATATCGACGGCAGTGTTTGGCACCTCGATGTCGGCTCATCACATCCTGGGGCTGGAGCAGGTCCCAAGGGTTTGGCTGTTCGCCAATTAAAGTGGTACGTGAGCTGGGTTCAGAACGTCGTGAGACAGTTCGGTCCCTATCTGCTATGCGTGTAGAAGAATTGAGAGGAGTTGACCCTAGTACGAGAGGACCGGGTTGAACATACCACTGGTGGACCGGTTGTAGCGCCAGCTGCAGTGCCGGGTAGCTAAGTATGGACGAGATAACTGCTGAAAGCATCTAAGCGGGAAACTCACCTCAAAACTAGTTCTTCCTATAGAGCCGTGGTAGACCACCACGTTGATAGGCTGGATGTGGAAGCGCAGTAATGCGTGCAGCTGACCAGTACTAATAGCTCAATTGGCTTGATTTATGCACTGAAAAAAATTTTTAGTAATTAATGTATATTGTAAATAATTAATGTTAAATTCATCCTATGAGTTCAAACAAATCATTTGGAATAGTGTTTGCTATTTTTTTTTTAATTCTCACAATTTATTATTTTTTAAACGAGAATTTAGATTTATCGTTATTATTTATTATTTTATCAATATCATTCTTGGTTCTCGGATTAAATAAATCAAAAATTCTTACACCATTAAATATTGTTTGGACAAAATTTGGATTTTTATTGGGAAAATTTATTTCACCAATAATAATCGCCATTATATACTTCTTTATTATTTTTCCAACTAAGTTACTTTTGATACTATTAAAAAAAGATAATTTGATGATAAATAATAAATTCAAAAAATCATATTGGAAATCTTACGATAGTAATTCTAATTTAAATAATCAGTTTTAATGGAATTTTTGAAAGAACTATTTTTATTTATAAAAGAAAGAAAAAAATATTGGCTTATACCTATTTTATTAGTTTTAGCAATTTTTGGTTTTTTAATTGTTTTAACTCAAGGAACTGCCATAGCTCCTTTTGTATACACTATTTTTTAAATAATATTTAACAATGTCTTTAATTTTGGGAATATCATGTTTTTACCATGATAGTGCTGTTACATTGATAAAAGATGAAAAAATTATTTTTGCTGCACAAGAAGAGAGATTTTCTAGAATTAAACATGATAGCTCTTTTCCAAAAAAATCAATTCAATATTTATTAAAAAATCATAATATTTCTCTAAATAATTTAGAATCAATTGTATTTTACGAAAAACCTTTTTTAAAATTTGAAAGATTATTAGAGACATATATAGCTTTTGCTCCAAAAGGCTTTAAATCTTTTTGTGCATCTATTCCAATATGGTTAAGAGAAAAGCTTTTTCAAAAAAAATTGATTATTTCTGAACTAAAAAAAATTGATCCAACATTTAATCCATTGAATAAGGTAAAATTTTCTGAGCATCATTTAAGTCATGCAGCTAGTGCGTTTTATCCTAGTCCATTTGAGGAAGCTGCAATTTTGACTTTGGATGGGGTTGGTGAATGGGCAACAACCACAATAGCCTACGGAAAAAATAATAAAATAAAAATGTTAGAGGAAATACATTTTCCTCATTCTCTTGGTTTACTATATTCTGCTTTTACTTATTATCTTGGTTTTAAAGTAAATAGTGGTGAATACAAGGTTATGGGTTTAGCCCCTTATGGAGAGCCTAAATATAAAGAACTAATTTATAAGAATTTAATTGATGTAAAGCCTGATGGATCTTTCAAACTTAATATGAATTTTTTTGAATTTGCAACTGGTTTAAAAATGACAAACACAAAATTTTCAAAGTTATTTGGGAAGAAGGTCAGAACATCTGAAATAGAGCAAATTACACAATTTCATATGGATGTTGCATCCTCAATACAGGTTGTAATAGAAGAAATTATTCTAAAAATTGTTAGAAATTTAAAAAAAAAGCTAAATGTAAATAATTTGTGTTTAGCAGGAGGTGTAGCGCTTAATTGTGTAGCAAATGGAAAAATACTAAGAGAAAAAATATTTGAAAATATTTGGGTACAGCCTGCTGCTGGAGATGCAGGTGGATCATTAGGTGCCGCCCTAACATATCTCTATGATTTTAAAAAACATAAAAGAACCAACAAAAATGTAGACAGTATGGAAGGATCATTTTTAGGCCCGATTTATAGTGATATTCAAATTAAAGAAGAGCTAATAAAACTTGGTGCATCCTTCGAGGAATTAAGTGAAGATAAGCTATTGAATGAGACGGTTGAAGACATAATTTCAGAAAAAGCGATTGGATGGTTTCAGGGAAAAATGGAATTTGGACCAAGGGCACTTGGCAATAGATCAATTATTGCCGATCCTAGATCTATAAATATGCAGAAAAATTTAAATTTAAAAGTTAAATATAGAGAAAGTTTTAGACCATTTGCACCATCAATCTTAAGGGAGAGTTTATCAAAATATTTTAATTTAAATTGTGATAGTCCATATATGCTTTTAGTTGCTAGTGTTAATGATAAAATAAAAAAAGAAATGAACGACAAAGAAAAGCAATTATTTGGAATTGAAAAATTAAATGTTGTTAGGTCAAATATCCCAGCAGTAACACATGTAGATTATTCATCAAGAATTCAGACGGTAGATAAAAATACTAATGAAAAATTTTATAATTTGATTAGTCATTTTAATAATAAGACTAACTGCCCGTTGTTAGTAAATACATCTTTTAATATTAGAGGAGAACCTATCGTCAACACAGTAGAAGATGCTTTTAAATGTTTTATGGGAACTGGATTAGATACATTGGTAATTGGAAACTTCATTCTTAGGAAAAATAAACAAAATCTAAAGTTTGATAAGGAATACAAAGATAAATATAATTTAGATTAGCCTAAGGTTTATTAAGTAAATCTAGAATTTTTTTTCCTATTAAAGTGTAACCTGTTTCATTGTAGTGACCGTCAGATCTAAAAGGAAATAAAGCAAGAGGATCTGGATGATCACTAAAAACTTCCTCATGAATGTCAATAACATTTACACCAAGATTTGAAATTTTATTTATAACTTTTCCATAATCATTATAAATTTTATCATCACCTAAATTTTTAGAATATCTGTCGTATTCAGGTAGATATACAAAATAAAACTGTATGTTTTTCTTTTCAAGAATATTTTTAGTTTTTTTAATAATTTCAAAAAATTCATTTGATATTTTTTGTTCCCAATCAGGATATTTTATGGTTTTTTCTATAGTAATAGATCTTACATTATTTAATTTTAAAAACTTTTTGAAATTCTTCTTCTCTAATTTTTTAAGTTCACTTAAAATGATTTCATCAATTATATTTTGTTTAAGAGGTAAATTCTGATTAAATAAATCATCTTGAAGATATTTTGCCAAAGTTTTATTTTGTAATTCATCTGTAAGTTCGTACAAATCATTTCCTTCAAAATAAAACCAAAGTACTTTTTTAGGTTTAGTTTTATCCAAATATTCTCTTAAAGTAGCAAATTTAATTAATGGACCGTTTCCTTTATATGAAAGATTTATAACTGTATTTTTGTTTTTATTTCTTAGATTACCTGCTATTGAGTCTTTCTCATTCACAAATGCTCCATGAATAAAAGAGTCGCCTAATAATAAATAGTCAATTTCTTTTTTATCCCAATCAGCATCATGATTATTGAAACCATACCTATCACTTAAATAAAATGTATAATATCCATTTTCATTTCCATGAACGGTAGGTCTATAAGATATTCCAGAAAATGGAAAAATATTTTTATTATTTTGTTTTTTAAAAATTTCTGGATTTACTGATAAAACAAACTCAGGGTTACTTTTTTTTGAGTCTTTGTAAAACTCATATTTTGATCTAAAATCATATGGTAGTTTCGATTTTTTTATTTCTAAAAGTTTGGACTTAGAAATTCTATTTTGCTTCTTTTCAAAAGATGTTAAAAAAAAATAAGCCTCAATTAGATATAATGAAAATATTAAAGAAAAACTTATTATAAAAATTTTCATAAGAAAATCTTTTCTTAAAAAAAAAGAAATAAGAGAAAAAACACTAAAAATTATTGCTAAATAATAATATTTTGAGTAATATTCTATCTTAATGCCACCATGTATTATTTCAGATTTGTAAAAAACAAAAGTAAAAAAAGAAATAGATAAAGTAACAAATATTATTGGAATAGTTTTATTTTTCATTCATATAATTATAAATTAAATAAATTGATTTGTTATCAATGTTATATAGTAATCTATACTGAGTAGAAAATAATATTTATGAAATTAGCAGTTTGTTTTTATGGAAATGTTGGGGGCAAAAAGGGAAGTCATGGCCATGGTGGATATCAAGATATAACTGAACACTTAATTAAAAATAAAAATCATTTTGATAATAAATATAAAGACGTTGATTATTTTGTTCATTCTTGGAGTGTTGATAAAAAGGATTTAATAAATAATGTTTTAAGTCCAAAATGTTCTATTTTTGAGGAAAACAGCGTGATTAATGACCAATTAAAATCATTAGAAGATTATGGTTTAAGAAATATTAATTCTTACGAAAATATGTTTGGAAATGAATTTAAAGATTTTTTTAAAATTAGTTTTTTCTCTGCTCAATCGCGATGGTATAGTAACTCAAAATCTTTAGAGATGATGAAAAACTATTCAAATTCAAAAAAAATCAAATATGATTGGGTTTTACAAGTAAGGTTAGATATCGTTTTTTATAAACTCTTTAATTTAAGTGAATTAGTTAATACAAATTTTTATGTTCCTCACAGACAAAAAGAGACAGATATAGCTGTTAACGACATGTTTTTTTTATCTAATTATAATAACGCTGTTTCTTTTTCTAAAATTTTCAGTCAAAGAGATCAATATTCAATTAGACCTCCAGTTGCTGCTAAACAACATCTTGATTCTTTGAAACTTACTATATCACCAATTTTATACTTTCAAAAAGATTTCAATATTGTACGTTTAAATAAAATCTCAATCCACGTTAAAGTTATTAGAATAATGTTACATTTTTTAAGAATTTTTGTGGCACTACAACAAAATTTTATACGTAAAATTGAAAAACTTTTTTAACAAGTCTAAAGTATAAAAAAATTATTATTAAGATATTGAATATAGACTTTTATTTGATATATAAATGAAATGATATCCATTAAAACTGAAAATAAAATTAAAAAAGTTACTAAACCTTGGGGTTATGAGCTGTGGCTTGCTGATAAAGAGAACAAGGACAGATTTGCTTTTAAAAAAATATTTATCAAAGCTCCTTATCAATCGAGTTTTCAATTTCACGAAGTAAAAGAAGAAACAATCTATATAGCATCTGGGCATGGAATACTCCATTATTCAAATAATAAAATTGATATAGAAAAGTTTAAACTTAACCAGTATTCACAGGTGGAGATAGATAATATTGTTAATAAACTTGACAAAAAAGAATTAAAGGCTGGTGATTGTATCACTGTTAAAACAGGTTATGTCCATAGTGTGGAGGCAATACAAGATCTTACGATAATGGAAGCATCTACTTTAGAATTAGATGATGTTTATAGATTAAATGATAAATATAATAGGTCTCATGGCCATGTTGCAAGTGAGCACAATCAATAAATAAGAAAAAAACTGAAACTTAAACCTAAATATTTTGTATTGGATGTAGATGGAGTTATGACCACTGGTCAATTTATTTATTCAGATAAAGGTAAACAATACAAAATTTTTGGTCCACACGATTCAGATGGATTAAAAATTATAAAAAAAAAAATAAAAATAAATTTTGTAACTGCAGATAAAAGAGGTTTCTTAATTTCAAAAAGAAGGATTTCAAAGGATATGGGATATAATTTAAATTTAGTATCTGAAGAAGATAGATATCAATATTTAAATAAGAAATTTGGAATAAAAAATATAATTTATATGGGCGATGGAATTTATGATGCAAAAATACTGAGTGATTGCTATTACGGAATATCGCCCAAAAACGCAAGAACAGAGGCTAAAAAATCATCAGATTTTATTACAAAAAATAGATCCGCAGAAGGTGCTGTGCTCGATGCATGTTTACATATAGATAAAAAATTTTTTAAAAAAATTTAAAATGAAATTTAAAGTTTGTATACTTGCAGCTGGTAAGGGAACTCGTAATTCTTATAGCGATAATTATCATAAATCTTTAATACCATTAAATGGTAAATCTATACTTTCAAATATTATGGAATGTTATCCTAAAAATACGAAGTTTGTGATTGCTGTAGGCTACAAATCGGAGTTAATAAAAAAATATTTGAAAATAACACATCCCAGAAAAAAAATTAAATTTGTCAAAGTTGACAATTATGATGGTTTAGGCTCAGGTCCTGGCTACTCTTTGCTTAAGTGTAAAAAATATTTACAGACACCATTTATATCACATGCATGTGATGCACTAATTAATAATAAAATACAGGGATTAACTCATAACTGGCTTGGATATGATAAAATTAAAAAAAAACAAATTTCAAAATTTGTATCTTTTGAGTTTGAAAAAGATGGAAAAGTTAATTTTAAAAGAATAAATAATAAAGGAAATATATTTGTTGGAGTTGCAGGAGTATATGACTATAAAAATTTCTGGAAAAATTTGAAACAAGAAAATTTTTTCTCACTAAAACTATCAAAAAAAAATAATTACGAAAAACAAATGTTAGATGGTTTTAAAGGCTTGAATAATATAAGAACAAAAAAACTTAAATGGTTCGATACCGGAGATGATTTTACATATGAAGAATCTATTCTTAAAATGTCAAAAGGAAATAATCTTGTAATGCCAAAAAAAAATGAATTTATTTATTTTGAAAATAATAAAGTAATAAAATATTTTAAAGATTCAAAAATTGCAGAATATAGATTTAAAAGAAAAAAATATTTAAATAAATTTATGCCTAATAATATAAAGATTGTTGATAATTTTTTATATTATGATTTTTATAAAGGTAAGACTTTAACTTATTTCAAAAAAAGAAATGTTTTTGAATTTTTCATGAACAAAATGATAAAAGATTTTTGGAAAGAAAAAAAACTTAATAAATATTTAAGAAATAATTTTGAAAAAGAGTGTTATGAATTTTATAAAACAAAAACATATTCTAGGGTGAATAAATTTATTCATATGTATCCAAAATCTAAAAAAATAAAATTTGTTAATAATTATAAAATAAGAGATATTAAAGAACTTCTTAAAAAATTAAATTGGGATATGTTAAAAAAGGGAAAACCAACAATAGCACATGGAGATACAGCTCCAAATAATGTAATTTTTGCAAAAAATAAAATGGAATTTAAATTGATTGATTGGAGAGAAAAATTTAATAACCTAATTAAATATGGTGATATTTATTATGATTTAGCAAAAATATATCATGCTCTTGAAATTTCTCAATTGTTGGAGGTAAGTAAGTCATATCATGTATTAGAAAAAAATAATAAAGTTGCTATTAGGTACAAATTATATAAAAACTTAAAGTCTTTCAAAAATATATTCGAAAAAATTATTATGAAAACTAATCTAGATTTTAATAAAATTTATTTATTATCTAATATTATTTTTTTAAATATTGCACCGCTTCATCCAGGAAATTTTGGTAAACTTTTTTTCTGGAAGGGTATTTATAATTTAAATAAATTTTTAGATGAAAAATAGAAGTTTAATAAATCTTTACTTTAAAGAAAAAGTAAAAATTGCAAAAAAAATTAATATAAACGAAATAAATAAAATTTATGAAAAATTACTTATAACATATAAAAAAAGTGGAAATTTATATTTAATGGCTAACGGAGGACCAGCAGGTTTAATAGATAACGCTTCTACAGATCTAAGATTTCATCCATTTGTAAGTGATGATAAGAGTGTTGTCCTTGAAGGTGTAAAAAAATTAAAAGTTATTTCATTAATAGAATCAGCTGGAGCTCTAACAGGAATTTCAAATGATGTTGGCTTCGAAAATGTTTTTGTGGAGCAGCTTAAAAACTATGTTTATAAAAAAAGCATTAATAGAAATGATCTTTTAATTTGTTTTTCAGGAAGTGGAAATTCAAAAAATATTATTAATGCAATCAATTATGCAAAAAAATATTCAGTTTTTACAGTATGTATTAGTGGAAGATCAGGTGGAATGGCAAAAAAAATAAGTGATTTATGCTTAATAATACCTGGTAAATCAAAGTTTCCTGGTCAGATTGGTAAAAACGATAATAATTTCCATATAGAGGATTTTCAAACATCGATAATGCATATAGTTACTGGACTACTTAAAAATTATGTATCAAAAAATCAAAAGAAGTAATTTCACTTTATTAATTAAAAAAAGCCAAAAAATAAGAAAATTATTAATTGAGATGTTATTCAATGCTCAATCAGGACATGCTGGTCCATCTTTATCAATAGTTGAGTTACTTGTTTACTTTTATTTTTCAAATAATGATTTTAAAAATGAAAATTTTAAATTTATTATTTCAAAAGGTCATGCAGTACCAGCTTGGTATGCAACTCTTATTGAATTAGGTTTACTAAAAAAAAAAGATGTATTCAATTTAAGAAAATTGAATAGTAAACTTCAAGGTCATCCTGATAGAAATTTTATGAAAGAAGTTGACAGTGGTACAGGAGCATTAGGTCAAGGTCTCTCAGTTGCAATTGGTTATGCGATTGCAAATAAATTAAAAAAGAAAAAATCAAAAGTAATTTGTATTTTAGGTGATGGAGAATTGCAGGAAGGACAAATATGGGAAGCAGCTATGTACATAGGGGCAAAAAAAATAAAAAATTTAATTACAATCGTAGATAATAATAAATTTCAAAATGAATTATCAGTTGAAGATACTTTACCTTTGGGAAACTTAAAAAAAAAATGGGAAAGTTTTGGTTTCAAAGTTGAAGAAATAAATGGACATTCATTTTATCAAATAAATAGAGTAATAAGTAATTACAATTTAAAAAAATATAAAAAACCCTTGTGTATAATAGCAAATACTATCAAAGGTAAGGGTATACCATTTATGGAAAATTCTGGAGAATGGCATTCGAAAGTTATTTCGAAGGCAGATTATGATAAATGCAAGGAATATTTATAAAATGGAAGCACTTAGGGATACATTTGGAAAAACTTTAGAAAAAATTGGAAAAAAAAACCAAAAAATAATTGCAATATCTCCTGACTTGAAACAAGCAACTAAATTAAGTTATTTTTTTAAATCATTTCCAGAAAGATCTTTGGAAACAGGTATAGCTGAAGCTAATGCAGTTGGTATCGCATCTGGGCTTGGGATGTCTGGATTTCGTCCAGTTTTAGCAAGTTTTGGATCTTTTTTAACAGGTAAAAATATAGAAATAAGAACCTCAATTGCATTTAACAAATCACCCGTTATCCTCATAGGAACACATGGTGGATTGATAGGTTATGATGGACCAACACAAGCTGGGCTACAAGATATTTCAGTCATGAGATCAATACCAAATATAAAAGTATTACAACCTTCAACGCCAATAGAAACTAAGAAAATGTTAGAACATTATTCTGAAAATAAAGATTTGGTCTATATAAGAATTTCGAGAGAGAAGTGTAGAGAATATTTTGATAAAAATTTTAAATATAAAGAGGGTCAAATTAAAATGATATTAAGTAACTATAAAGACGGAGTTGTTTTCGCCTCAGGTGCTTTGTTACAAAGATGTTATGATGCAATTAAATTAATAAAAAATTCCAAATTAGGATTAGCTAATTTATCAAGCATTAAACCTATTGATTTAAAAAAATTAAAAAATATTTCAAAAAAAACAAAAAATATTATAACAATAGAAGATCATAATATTAACGGAGGCATAGGATCTGCTCTAAACGAGGCATTGGCAAAGATTAATTCAAAAGCAAAAATATTTAATTTTGGTCTTGGAGATGTTTTTACTCAAAGTGGTTCAGTTGATGATTTATATAAAAATTACAAGCTTGATGTTAAAAGTTTGAAAAAAACTTTTCAAAAAATACAAAGTTAATAAATCAATTGTTTTTGTATACTTGTATTCCAAATGTTCTTTTTTAATAAAACACGAGCAATTTTAATTGAACTATCACCTTTACCAAAATAAAAATTTCTTTTATATTTCATTTTAAACAACCTATTAATTTTGTTTTCAATAGTTTTCGATTTTATATCAACATTGTGAATTGATTTACTTTTATATCTGTTTTGTTGTCTCGAACCAATATTTATTGTTGGAATACCGTAAAAGGGTGCTTCCCTAATTCCAGCACTTGAATTTCCAATTATTAGATTAGAATTTTTTAAAGAACTTAAAAAGTACTCAAATCTCATTGATCTCAAGATTCTAACATTATTATTTTTTTTAAAAATCTTTTTTATTTTATTTATTATTAGTTGATGTCCATTATCATTATTAGGATAAATGATAAGAAATTTTTTTTTAGATTTTATAATTGATTTAAATAGAATTTCTGTTTCTTTACTAAGATTATCCAGTTCAGTAGTGACAGGATGATAAAGTAAAATTCCATAATTTATAAATTTAAATTCATATTTATTTTGTACTTCACTTAATTTTGGAAGATTATTATCATTCATTACATCTAGGTCTGGACTTCCAGTTATAAATATTTTTTCTTTTTGTTCCCCTAAAAGAACTAGTCTTTTTTTTGCATTAATATTTGATACAAAATGAATATGAGATAATTTAGAAATCGAGTGTCGGAGATGTTCATCAATAGTGCCTGACCTTTCACCACCTTCTATATGTCCAACTAAAATATTATTTAAAGTTCCAACAATCGAAGCAGCAAGTGGCTCAACCCTATCCCCGTGTACCATTATTAAATCTGGTTTGATTTTTTTTACGTATGAAGAAAATCCATTAATAGTTTTAGATAAGACTATGTCCATTGTATCATTTTTTTTATTATTAATAAATTTTTTTGCTTTTAATTTTTTAAATGTTTTATTTATTTCATTAAACGTACTTCCAAATTTTTTATCCAAGTGCATTCCTGTAATAAAAATTGATATATCAAATTTTAAAGTTTCCAGTTTTTTTATTACTTGCTTTATTTTTCCAAAATCAGCTCTTGTTCCAGTTATAAATAGAATTTTTTTTTTGAAAATTTTATTGTTCATATATAACTCTTCCTAATTTGAACGTTTTCAGGTATCATTTTTTTTGCTTTTTTGCCTAATATTTTTTTCAATTCTGATGCTTTAAAATCACCAGTACCAGGTCTTTTTACCCATATATTTTTTAAACTTAACCTCTCTCCCTTTTCTATTTTTTTAATACTTACGACAGAGGCAAATGCAAATTTTGCAACAGCTTTCTCTTTAGGAAGAATTTTTTTTATACCCTTTTTTGACTCATGAATAATTCTTGCTCCATTAATAAGATCTTTTAAATCTTTAAAATCTATTGATGAACTAATATCTGGACCTTTGTATTTTCTTTTATCATCCACATAGTGTTTTTCAATTATAGACGCCCCCATTGCTACTGCAGCAAATGATGTATAATTACTAGAAGTATGGTCTGATAATCCAATTACTGCATTTGGAAATTCTTTTTCAATTTCAATTAAACAATTCAATCTCACTTCAGATGGTTTAGTTGGGTAAAGATTTGTACAATGCATAATAGCATAAGGGATTTTATATTTTTCAATAATTTTAACAGATTTTCTGATACTTTTTATATCATTCATTCCTGTGCTAAGAATTATTGGTTTCTTAAATTTACAAATATATTCTATTAAAGGATAATTATTACATTCTCCTGACCCGATTTTAAAAGCTGGAACATTAATATCATTTAATCTTTTAGCTGCCTCTCTAGAAAAAGGTGTACTTACAAAAATTAGGTTATTTTTTTCTGTAAAGATTTTAAGTTTTTTCTCATCATTTGAATTAATAGAATTATTCTTAATTACATTGTAGATACTAGTTTTAGCATTTGGTGGATATATTTTTTTTGCTTCTAAACTCATTTCCTTTTCAGGAATATGCGTCTGCATTTTAATAATTTCTGCACCTGCTTTCTTAGCTGATAAAATTATTTTTTTTGCAAGTTTTGCTTTACCTAAATGGTTAATGCCCAACTCTACAATAACAAGTGGATGATGGTTTTTACTTATCAATCTTTTTTTGATTTTAATAGTTGGTATCATAATTTAAGTTTAATATTATAAAGTTTATAATATATACAAATATTATTTATTATTAAAAACAAATTTATGAGAATTATTCCAAAATTAGAAATCAAATCAGGTTATTTGGTTAAAGGTCGACAGTTAGAAGGATATAGAAAGATTGGTGATCCCAACTTGTATGCTGAAAGATATTATTTAGAGGGTGCAGATGAAATTTGTTTTATAGATATTGTTGCAAGTCTTTATAATAGAAAGTTGATTTGTGATATAGTTAAAAATATTTCTACAAAAATTTTTGTGCCACTTTCTGTTGGCGGTGGTATAAAAAGCTTTGAACAAATAAGAGAAATATTTGACTCTGGCGCTGATAAAATTCATTTGAATTCTCATTTATTTACGGATTTAAACTTTATTGAAAAATTTGAAAAAATATATGGAGGCCAGTCTATAAGTGTTGAAATACAAACAAAATTATTTGAGGGTAATTACTATTGTTTTTATGATAGAGGTAGAGAATTTTCTGGGATTAAATTATTAGATTGGTTAAAAAAATTAAACAATTATAATTTTGGAGAACTAATTATCACAGATATAGAAAGAGACGGCATGAAAAAAGGAGTAAATCTTGAATTAATAGATTTAGTAAAACAAAAAATTGATCAAAAAAACTTAGTTTACTCAGGTGGTTTTAACCCAGACATAGATGATATCTTATTCTTAAAAAAAAACCTAGATGGACTAATGATTGCTTTAAGTTTACATGAAAATTTATTTTCAATAAAAAATTTTTCAGAAAGGTTTAATTGAAAAAAATTAACTATATTGAGTATGGTGTTGGTAATTTTCTGAGTATAAAAAACTCACTAAAAACAATAAATATTGATTTAAATATTGTTGATAAACCTGAAAATTTTAACAATGAACTCCACACACTCTTGCCTGGAGTTGGAAACTTCGATTACTGCATGCAGCAACTTGCAAAAAATAATTTTATTGAGTTTTTAAAAGATCAAACAAATTTTAAAAAAAATTTAGTTGGTATTTGTGTTGGAATGCAAATAATGTTTACAAAAAGTGAGGAAGCAAAAGATTACCCAGGCCTTGGAATATTCGATGGTGAGATTGTAAATTTACAGAATATTGGTATAAAAAAAACTCCAATTATAGGTTGGAATAAAATTTATGGAAATTTTAAAAGTTATTTTATGAATAAAAAATTTTATTTTATCCATTCTTATGGAAACATAAAATCTAAATGTTCCATATCTTCTTATAAAAAAAATAAAACTGAAATAAATGCAATAATTAAAAAAGATAACTTTATTGGTTTACAGTTTCACCCTGAAAAAAGTGGCCAAATAGGTATAGAATTACTGAATGAATTTTTCAAATAAAAAAATAGAATATTCGTTAGCTTACCAACAGAGTAATTTAAAAAATAACGATCCAAAATTATCATCTTTTTACGGATTAGATAAAAATGTAAAATTTTGTAAAAGGTGTTTAATTTCAAATCAAAGACCTTCTTCATCTGTTGAATTTAAAAATAAAGGTCAGGCGAAATCAACTATAGAATTTGATAAAAACGGTATTTGCTCTGCTTGTAATTTTCAAGACATGAAGGATAACGCAATAGATTGGATTGATAGAGAAAAACAGTTAATGGATTTGTGTAACAAATTTCGAAAAACAAACTCAAGATATGATTGCATAGTACCTGCAAGTGGGGGTAAGGATAGTTTTTATACTGCCCATTTGCTTAAATCTAAATATGGCATGTCTCCCTTAACAGTTACCTGGGCTCCACATATTTACACTGACTCAGGTAAATCAAATATGGAAAGAATGATACATGCTGGGTTTGACAATTTATTATTTACTCCCAATGGAGCACTTCATAGAACCTTAACAAGATTGGGATTTTTAAATCTTTGTCATCCTTTTCAATCTTTTATAATAGGACAAAGATTAATTGGGCCTAAAATAGCAAAACTTTATGATGTAAAACTTGTTTTCTATGGTGAAAACCAAGCGGAGTATGGGAATAATATTAAGGAAAATGATAGCCCCAAGATGCAAGAAAAATTTATCTCAAACGATAAAAATGATGAAATCATAATTGGTAAGCTACCTTTAGAAAAAATTATCAAAGATAATGGATTTCATATAAAGTCAGCAGAACCCTATACACCAATTTCACATGAAGAATTAATAAATTCAGGTATCGAAGTTCACTATTTGTCTTATTATAAAAAATGGGATCCTCAGGAAAATTACTATTATGCAGTTGATAATAGTGGCTTTATGCCAAATGATCAAAGAACTGAAGGAACTTTTTCTAGGTATAGTTCATTTGATGATAAAATTGATCCGCTTCATTATTATACAACATTAATCAAATTTGGGATAGGTAGAGCAACGTATGATGCTGCTTATGAAATTAGAACTGAAAAGATTGATATAGATGAGGGTAAACTTTTAATCAAAAAATACGAACATGAATTCCCAAATAGATATTTTAATGAAATTTTAGAGTACATGAAAATAGACAAAGAAAAATTTATAGAAGTTATAGACAGCTCAAGATCGCCACATTTGTGGAAATATTCAAACGGCGAATGGGATTTAAGACATAAATCATATTTATGATAAAAAAATTATTAGCTTTAATTCCAGCAAGAATAGGTTCAAAAAGACTAAAGAAAAAAAATTTAAAAATTTTAGGAAATAAGGAACTAGTTTCTTGGTCAATAGATTTTGCCAAAAATTCAAATTTATTTGAAAAAATTTTTGTTTCAACTGATAGCAAGAAAATTAGAAAAATTGCCATAAAAAAAAACTGTCTATGTCCATATTTACGACCAAAAAGACTATCTAGCAGTAAAGCAAATCTTGTAGATGTAGCTTTACATACTTTAAAATATTTAAAATCAAATGGTTTTGAATTCGATGGGATTGTATTATTGCAGCCAACCTCCCCGCTCCGTTCTATTAAAACTTTGAAAAATATACTCAAAAAATTTAATAAAAATAAAAAGTTAAATTCTGTAATATCAATTTCAGAGTTAAAGAAAAACCCATACTCATCAGTAATTATTAAAAATAATTATTTGAGGCCTTTAATGAAAAATCACGGACTCAATAAACAATCTCAAAGTCTAAGCAAAGTATATGCGCCAAATGGATCAATATATATTAGTTCTCCAAGTAATCTAAAAAAATATAAATCATGGTTTTCAAAAAAAACAGAATATGTTCAAAGTAAAAATGAGTACGAAAATCTAGATATTGATTTTATTTCAGATTTTAAACTTGCGCAGTATATTGTGAGAAATGAAAAAATATTTAAAAATTAATAATATCAAAATTGGGGACTCATATCCCCCAGTATTCTTTCCTGATATTGGAACTTTTTTTAATAAAAATATTAAAATTGCAAAAAAAATGACTAATGAATTAATTAATTCGGGCGCACAAATAATAAAAGGTGAAATTCTACACAATCCAAATATAGCACTTAATGTAAATTCATATGAAAAATATTTAGGAAAAAAAAATCAAATTATAAAAGAAAAAATTAGAGACGTTATAGAAAGAAAAGTAGTATCACTAAATAATTATGAAAAAATCTACTCTATTTGTAAAAATAAAAAAATACCATTTGTTCTCTCAGTATATGATTATGAGGGAGCAAATTTTGCAAAAGATATAGGTGCGGGGGCGTTAAAAATTGCGTCTTCAAACTTAACACATAGACCGTTGATAGAACACATATGTAAATTGGATATACCCATAATTCTTGATACTGGAAGATCATGTTACTCAGAAATAAGAAAAAGTTTATCATGGTTTAATACCAAAAAATTTAATCGACTTCACATTCAACATAGTCCTTATCCACCACCGCACAGACTAAATAAACATGATCTATTAATGCTTAAGAGTTTAAAAAAAGATTTTAATTTGACTGTAGGGTTATCGGATCATCATTCTAGTGAAGAAATGCTTTATGCAGCTGTCGCATTAGGGGCAAATAGTATTGAGAAAGGAATTGTTCCAAATTTAATTAAAGAAGATCAAGATGTTGGTCATGCATTAAGCATTAAAGAATTTCAAAGTGTAAATAAAAAATGTATAAATATTTTCAAAGCGTTAGGTAACAAGAGAAGATTTTTAAAACCTAACACTCCTAGGCATAATTTCAGAATGTGTATTGTTTCAAGTAAAAAAATTAAAAAAAATGAAAAACTAACTGAAGAAAATTTAACTTATGCTTTTCCAATAAAAGGAATAGAGCCTGAATTTCTAAAAAAAATTTTAGGAAAGACTTTAAGAAAAACTGTTAAGAAATTTACTCCAAT
>CACKXG010000006.1 GCA_902604035.1 uncultured Pelagibacteraceae bacterium | reverse complement strand
TATTAAAGAGTTTTTTGCAATATTGTATAAATTTTCTTGATTAATACTTTTTAAATTTGGATTTATTAATTTTAAATAAGATATTTCATTAAAAATATCTATTGTTGAAATAATTTCATTATTTACCTTAAATAAAATTTTATTTTCAGAAGAAAGTGAACTAACAACAAAGAAATTGCATAAACAAAATACAATAATAATAATTTTTTTAAACATTATTGACTTAATTTGTGTTCATAAGTTGTAATTGGAATTATAGATATGGTAAAAAATAAGTCTTCCGAGGGTTTTAGATCTCTATCTTCATAATAAGTCTTCTTATATTTAATTCCTGCTATTAGACAGTCATTCTTGTACTCGTAAACTAAATTATAGTATTCGGTGAGGTCAATTTTTCTATTTCTTCTTGTGTTAAATGTTAAAAAATTGTTTTCATCAAAAGTGATGCTTGTTGAATTTTCAAGAAAACTGTTATCACCCATTTCTCCATTTTCCTCAACAAAATTAAACTCAGTGATAAAATTATTTAACGAAAATGTTGTTTGAACACTATTGTATTCGAATGTTTTTAAATCATTATCTACAGCAAAATTATAATCTAACTCAAATTTTTCAGAAAATTTATTTTTTACTGAACCAAATAAATTTGATCCTTTCCTATTAATAGTTGAAATCTTTGGGATATTTGTTTCAGTTTTATCTCTCAAAACAGTTGCAATTTTCATTTCAAAATATTTATTAATGTCTTGTAAATTTTCTTTTTTATAATCTAATCCTAAGGTTAATGATCTTCCTGACTCAAATGAGTCAGTTAATCCAAGTCTATTATCTGAAAATATATTATCTATATTTATTTTTTTCTCTAATGATGTTGAATAATCTTTCATGTCTCCAGGATTAAATCTCAATGAGAGTTTAGGAGTAATATAATTAAAGTTTTGATTGTTTTTTTTAAGCAATGGTAAGGATGAAACAAGCTCGAAATTAGACATTAATTCTAATTGAGGACTAGATTTATATAGTGAATCTTTTTTACCTAATGAATTTAAATTTTTTAAATTTATATTAAGATTATTTTTAATTCCCTGGTTTGTAATAAAATCGAGACTTCTGTAAGAGATATCGTTAATTAATTTTGTTCTTAAATTATTTGTATTCTTTAATTCATTTGCCCCAGATGAAGATAGTTTTAATGAACCTTTTATAAAATTTTGAGAAAGTTTTTTATTAAATTTATAATAAGGAAGTACATATTGATATTTATCTGATTTTTGAGCAGAAAGATTTTCAAAAGATTGAAAACCAGTCTCAAAATCATAATTTTTGTGATCTAAAAATAATTTAATTTCATTTGATAAAACATCAAAATTCTTTGGTTTCACTTTGTTATTATCAATGTTTGCATCAAATATTTTTAAATATGTATCATTTGATACACGCTCTGAAGATAAATAAAATTTACTTGATAAGAAATTTTCTAAATTTAAATTTAGGTTATATTGTCCAAAAAAATGATTTAAATTTTTTTTCTTATTAGAGTAAGAGGATTTATAACCTTTGGTAAAACCAAAATCAGCAACTAAATTATGGTTTTTTCCAACTTCCCTATACTCCGTTTGAAGCATCTGAATATCTTTATCAAATAATGATGAAGTAAAAGTAAAGTCGTTACTTTCTGACATTGCATAAAAATATGGAACTGTTAAGGAGTTTCCAAGTATACGAGAATTATTTAATTGAGGTTTAAGTAGTCCAGATTGTCGTTTTACAGTTGGATCTGGATGAAAAAATTTTGGAAAATACAAAATTGGAATGTCATAAATTTTTAGTATTGCGCTATCATAAATAATTTGTTTTTTATTTTTGTCATGTTTGATTTCTTTTGCTTTTATTGACCATGATGGACAATTTTCGTTTTCATTGCAACTTGTAAAAACTCCTTTTTTTATTGTAGTAATATTTTGCTCCTTCTTTGAAGAAACACCTTTAATTCGAGGATTATTATCAGGGTTGCCAAATACATCATTATGGATTTCAATCTTTGTGTCTTTGGCAATAAAACTTTGATCTTTTAAATTAATTATAGCATTTTTAAAGTATAACTTGTCAGCCTTTGGAAGGCCATAATTCGATATAGCAACTATATTATTTCCTTTAAGCTGTTCATCATTTATAAGATATACAAAATCATCAAGATTATATAAATTTAAATTGTTATCTTTTAAGATAGTATCATTATTTGAACTTATTATTTGATCATTAATTAAAAATAAAATATCGCTTGAGTTAATTTTATACTTTGATTGAACTAATGAACTTGTTTTACCTTTTGAAATAATTTTTTCTTCATTCTTAAAAAAAGTTATTTCTTCCGCGGAAATTGAATAATCTTTATTTTTATCTTCCAAATATACACTTCCATTTGCATTAATTATGTTTTTATTTTTTTCATATTTGAAATTATCAGCAGTTATGATTTTTTTATCTTCGGTGATAGCTTTTGAGTTGTTTTTTGTTAAAATAATTTCTAAATTTTTTAGGTAAGTAATGCTATCTGTAAATATTACAATCTTTTGAATTTTGTCTTCTATTTTAACGTTACCACTCGCATTTAGTATATTTTTAATTTTATTATACTCAAAAGAATCTGCATTTATCACAATACCATTTTCAGAAGTTATTACACCTTTATCTTTACCTTTAAATAAATTTCCATTTTCTAAAATTTCAATATTTGTAATATCAAAGTTAAACTGTTCTAAACTATAAGATTTAATAGGTAAGAATATATATAAAAAGATTAAAATTAAATATTTATAAATATTATTTTTCATTTACTTTATTTATCATTAAAAGATTAGTTATACTTAGTAGTATTAAAGGACATGATATAGAAATTATTAAATTTGTTTTTTCCGTACTCCCTAAAACATAAAAAAAGTTATTTAAATAATATATTAAAACAGACGCAAATAACCCTATAGTAATTTTAAAAGTATTTCCTTTAATTTGTTTTACATTAAGCATTACCAATGCAGAGAAAATAACTATCAAGAGTAAATAAATTGGGTATGTGATTATTTTAAGTATTTGCAAATTGACTTCTGTTATTGAAATATTCAATTTTATGTAATTTTTTCTTAATTCATAAAGTTCATTAAGACTTAAGGATGACAAATTAGAGTATAAACTCTGAATTTTTTTATAATCAAAATTTGTTTGAAGTTTTACTTTTTCTTCTTTTTTGTAATTATTATTTTCATAAATTTTAACATCTAAGATTTCCCATTGATTTTTAGAAATATCAATTTTTTTACTTTTATAGTTTTTTTGAATATTATAATTTTTATCAAATTCGCTAATAAAGCCATCAATTAGAAAATTTCTTTCAATCTTGGAAGCGTTTATTATTAATATTTTTTCATTTACCTCATCTTTAATCCACAATCCATTATTTGTTATAACAGCTAAATATTTTCCATCTGATGTAAATGGAGATTTTAGTTCCAAATAAAAATTTTTTAAATTCGATGAAAGATTGTAAAATAGGGTTGTAATAATTAAGCCAACTAATAAAGCATTAATACTAATTATTCCAAGTATTTTTGAGTTTTTTAAACCTGAATATTTAAAAACTTCAATTTCATTATTGTTAAAAAGTTTAATAAAAAAAAGCTGCGTTGTAATTAGTAAAATAAATGGAAAAATTTCAAACAGCATGGATGGAGCATTTAAGACTGATAAAAATAATAAGAAATAAGTTTCAGTATTAATATTTTTAAAAAAATCAAGTTCACTTAATAAATTTAATATAAAAACTAAACTTATAGTAATCGTTGTTATAAAAATTAGGGATTTAAGAAATAGTATAGTAAGAAATTTAGTATATACATTCATATTCTTTAAAATTTAAATTTTTTGTAAAATATTAAATATAATAACACAATTGGAATTGAGATTATTAAATAATTAATTGTTAATTTGTTTGATATTAACCTAATAGTTGTCTCTGAAAAAATTATAAAAATTAATCCCAAGCTAAAAGTGATAAATTTTATTTTAGAATAATTTGTATTTTCTTTTGAAGATATAATCAAGATAAGTGGCAGCATCATTAGTAAAGGAATGTATATAGGTATAAAAATTCTTTTATATATTTCTTTAATGATATTTGTAAAATTTTCTTTTGTACAATTTTCAATATAATCATTTTTATATTTTTGTTCTTTTGTATATTGAAATCTTAAAATACATCTAAATAAACTAGTTGTATCTAATTCTTGAGTTTTTTTATGTAAGATTGTGTTTGATTTAAAATTTTTAAGTAAAAAGTCTGACTTTGAAAATCTAAATATAGTAATATCATCATTTTGTTCCGTAACTGTTTGCCCGTCATACAAAACAAGTATAGGCAAATTATTTAACTCTTTAAATTCACCTTTTTTTGCATATGTAATTTGAATATTTTCATTTTTGATTTCTTTTTTTATATACAAATTATAAAGTTTTCCTTCTTCATCTTTTCTTTCTGTATAAATAGTCACGCCCTTAATTGTGTCATTAAATCGTTTAGGTTTTATAAAGTTTCCAAAAAAGTTTACATCAGAACTTCTTAAAAATGATCTTGCTTTGTCTTGTGACTTTGGAACTATTATAGACGTAAATATAATTTGGATTAGCATCATCAAGATTGAGATTAAAAAAATAAAATTAATTATCTGAATTTTGTTTACACCAAAATTCCAAAAAATTATTAATTCATTGCTATTTTCATACCTCAAAGTGACATAAAACAAGCTAAAAAAAATAACAAAAGGAAATAATTTACTAAAAATTTTTGGAAAATTTAGCAATGAATAATTAATATAAACAAGATAATCTCTACCATCTTCAATCATGATATCTAGAAAATTTACTGCTTGAAACACCCAAATAATTGTACTTGTGCTTAATAACGCAATTAAAAAAAAGGTCATATAATCTAGCAGTAATTTTCTAAATAATATTTTTTTCATTGAAATATGGTATTTTTATTCATATATAGCATCCATCTCGTATAGAGTGTATTTAAAATTTATGACTGTAACAATTAATTATAAAAATAATTCAACTAAAATTAATTCATCAAATCTTATTATGTTTTCTGATGAAAATTTTAATATTTCGCCCTTAAAAAAACATATTTCAAGCTCAGAGCATAATTTTGTTAAAGATCTAATTAAAACAATGGATTTAAAGAAAAAAATACTATCTTTTGATATTAGCTCAAAAAGAAAAATTATTTTAGTTTCTCTAAACAAGAATATTAAAATTTCTGACATGGAAAATTTAGGGGCAAAATTTTATGATTTATTTAAGGATACAAAAGAAAATACTTTCATTTTAAACTCAAACACTATTTACGATAAATCAAAAAATTTTGTTGGTAATTTTTTACATGGTTTAAGATTAAAATCTTATACTTTTGAAAAATACAAAACTAAAAAAAATAAAAAAAATATTACAATTAATGTTATTGGTAAAAACATACCACTTAATAAAGAACAAATTAAGTTTAAAGCAATTGAAGAGGGAACTTTTTACACTAGAGATTTAGTTTCTGAACCTGGCAATGTTCTACATCCTGATGAGTATGCAAAAAGATTAAACTCACTTAAAAAATATGGTTTAAGGGTAACTGTATACGATGAAAGGAAATTAAAAAAACTTGGAATGAATACCTTACTTGGTGTTGGCCAGGGAAGTATAAGAGGATCATATCTTGTTACAATGGAATGGAATGGTTTAAGTAAAAAAACTAAACCATTGGCATTTGTTGGAAAAGGAGTTTGCTTTGATACCGGGGGAATATCTTTAAAGCCTGCAAAATTCATGGAGGATATGACTTATGATATGGCTGGTTCTGCAGTTGTGGTTGGACTGATGAAAAGCTTAGCGCTTAGAAAAGCAAAAATAAACGCTGTTGGAGTTGTGGGCTTAGTTGAAAATATGCCTGGAAGTAATGCTCAAAGACCAGGAGATATAGTTAAGTCCTATAGTGGAAAAACTGTTGAAATTTTAAATACTGATGCAGAGGGGAGATTGGTCTTAGCTGATGCTCTTACTTATACAGAGGAAAAATTTAAACCAAAATTTATAGTAGATTTAGCAACTTTAACTGGGGCAATCATTGTTTCTCTTGGATCTGAATATGCAGGTCTGTTTTCTAATGATGATAAATTATCAAATCAATTAATTAATGTTGGAGAAAGTGTGGAGGAAAAAGTTTGGAGGATGCCATTAAATAAAAATTTTGACAAACTAATTGACTCTAAAAATGCAGATATGCAAAATATTAATTATGTTGGGGGAGCAGGATCAACAACCGCCGCTCAATTTTTGCAAAGATTTATCTTAAATAAAACACCTTGGGCGCACTTAGATATAGCAGGAATGGCTTTTTCAAAATATGGAGGAGCATTAAATTCTGGTGGTGCAACAGGTTATGGAGTGAGATTATTAAACAAACTAATAGAGGATCATTATGAGTAATTTAGAACAAACGTTATCAATTATAAAACCAGACGCTGTAGAAAGAAATCTTGAAAATGAGATTAAAGAAATTTTTAGGAATAATGGATTTTCAATTTTAAAAGAAAAAAAAATCAAAATTGAAAAATCAGAAGCTGAAAAGTTTTATAAAGTTCATGAAACCAAACCATTTTATAATGATTTATGTGCCTATTTATCATCAGGTCCGATTGTTGTAATGGTTCTTGAAAAAGAAAATGCAGTTTTAGGAAATAGAGAATTAATGGGTGCTACAAATCCAGATGATGCAAAAGAAGGTACTATTAGAAAAAAATACGGGATTTCAATAGATAAAAATTCTGTGCATGGATCAGATAGCGTTGAAAATGCTAAAATTGAAACAGACTTTTTCTTTAAAGATTAAAAACTTTTAATATAGCTTTTGGGTACAGTTTATGCTCTTGAACTAAAATTTTTTTAGCAAGAGAGGACTCAGTATCTTTTTTTGAAATTTTTACTTTCTTTTGTAGAATAATCTTCCCCGAGTCTAATCTAGAATTTACAAAATGAACAGTGCATCCTGAGTATTTTTCCTTATTTTTTAATACTCTTTGGTGAGTTTTTAATCCTTTATATTTAGGTAGTAAAGAGGGGTGTATATTTAAAATTTTTCCTTTAAATTTTTTTATAAAATTTTTTGACAAAATTTTCATAAATCCAGCTAGACAAATCATTTCAATATTATTTTTTTTTAAGATAGAGAGTAGATTATTTTCACTTAATTTTTTGTTTTTAAAATTTAAAATTTTTTTTTTTATTTTAAATTTTTTGGCATAATTTAAACCCTTTGCCTTAGAGTTATTTGAAAAAATAAAGTTAATTGATATGGGAGATAATTTAGTTTTAGAAAATTTAACTAAAGATTTTAAATTACTGCCTGCTCCTGAAATAAATACAGCTGTTCTAATTTTATTGATACCAGTTGATAGAACCATTTATCTTCACTTTGTTTTTACCGTTTAAAATTTTTCCAATAACATATGGTTTGTATTCTTTTGAAAAATATTTATTTATTTTTTTTAAATTTTTACTTTCAACAATAAGACAAAAACCAACTCCACAATTAAATGTTTTCAGCATTTCTTTATCAGAAATTCCATTATTTTTAAGCCAATTAAATATTTTAGAGGTTTTAATTTTATCTAAACTTATATGTGCGGTGAGCTTATCTGGTATAACTCTTTTAATATTATCAGACAAACCTCCCCCAGTTATATTTGCACAGCCATTTATTAAGTTGTTTTTTATCAAATTCATTATTTCTTTAACATATATTTTAGTTGGTTTTAGAAGCTCAGATTTTAAAAATTTATTTTTTTTAATATTTATTTTTTTTTGATTTAATAAATATCTTACAAGAGAATAGCCGTTAGAATGTAAACCGCTGGAGGGAATTGCAACTACAAGATTATTTTTTTTTATTTTATTTTTATTTAAAATTTTATTCTTGCCTACAATTCCTACAGCAAAACCTGCGATATCAAATTTACCTTTTTCATACGTACCTGGCATTTCAGCAGTTTCTCCACCAACGAGTTCACATTCTGATTGATTGCAGCCTTTTTTAATTCCTTTTATAATTGCTTTAAGTTTTTTAAGATCAATTTTATTTATTGAAATATAATCTAAAAAAAGTAAAGGTTTAGCTCCTTGAACAATTAAATCATTTACACTCATAGCAACCAGATCAATACCAATAGTATCAAATTTATTTAATGTATTAGCAATTTCAATTTTAGTTCCCACACCATCAGTACAAGCAACGATTCTAGGTTGTTTAATATTACCTGGTATATTTGTGATTGAACCAAACCCTCCTATATTAGAGAACTTTTTTTTGCCTCTTTTTTTTGCTGAAACTGTAGAAATGAAGTCAACAAACTTGTCTGCAGCTTTAATATTAACTCCACTTTTTTTATAGGTAAATTTTTTTTTATTCATTAATATGTTTTATGAAATTTATTTCTCTACTTAGTAATTTAAAGCTTTTATATAATTTTTTTTTATTTCTTGCTTTAATAAATATTTTCTTTTCCACAGGAAATAGTCATGCGAAGACATTTTCTATAAATGATATTGAAATATCAACACCTTTTGAAATAAACTTTGATAAAAATGAAATTATCGATGAAGGATTTGTAAAGGCATTTAATGAACTAATTCTGTCAATTGTCCAAACTAAAGATCAGGTCAAATTAAAAAATACATCAATTAATCAAATAAAAGGAATGATAGAAACTTTCTCAATCAAAGAAGAAATGTTTATTGATGAAATTTATTATCTTGTCCTAAATGTTTCATTTAATAAAAAAAATATATTTGATTTATTAGAAACGAAAAATATTTTTCCATCTTTACCTGTGAAAAAAGATTTTTTATTTATCCCTATAATTGTTGATCAAAATAAAAATCAAGTTTTAATGTTCTCTGAGAATAAGTTATTTTCCACTTGGAATTTAAATAATAAAAAATACAGTCTTTTAAATTATATTTTACCTACTGAAGATTTAGATGATTTTAGACTGATAAAACAAAATATTAATATTTTAGAAAATTATGACTTCAAAGAAATTATAAATAAATACAATATTAATGACCATATTATTATGATTGTGTTTAAGGATAATAATAAAATAAAAGTATTTAACAAAATTTTTTTTAATCAAAATAATAATTTAAAAAATTTAAATTATACCGGAGTTAATTTTGATAATGAAGAAGAGTTATTTAAATTTATTGATAATTTAAAATTAGTCTATGAAGATTTTTGGAAATCACAAAATCAAATCAATACTTCAGTAAAGTTATCTTTAAATATTTCTATTGATAATTCTAATAATATAAAAATCAATAAATTTGAAAATATTTTATCTGAAATGGATTTAATATATAATTTTTCAATTTATAAGTTCGATAATCGAAATAATTTTTATAAAGTTATTTTTAATGGAACACCTGATAAGTTTTTAGAAGTTATGAGTGATCAAAATTATGATTTTGAAATTAAAAATAAAATTTGGGTTTTAAATGACAAATCTTAATCAGCAAATACTTAAGTTTGATTATGATCAAAATTTTAAAGATCAGGATTTTTATGTTTCAAACAGCAACGAACACTCATTTAGCCTTTTAAATAGTTGGCCAAAATGGGATAAAAATTTTATAAACTTAATAGGTGAAAAGTTTTCAGGAAAAAGCCATTTAATAAATATATTTTTAGAAAAGCATAGAGGAATTAAAATTAATGCAGAAGATATTAATAATGATTTTCTTCAACAAATTAAAATATATGAAAATATTATTGTTGAGGATTTAACTGAAAAAATAAATGAAAACTTATTATTTACACTTATAAATATAATAGATCAGGATAATAAGTATTTAATAGTAACCTCAAAAATACCAATAGTTGACTTTAAATTTAAATTAAATGATCTTAATTCAAGATCTAATAATTTTATTTTATCTCAAATTGAAAAACCTGGTGACGATTTAATTTATGCACTAATATTAAAAAATCTTTCTGATCGTCAAATATCAATAGACCAAAAACTTATTGAATTTATAATTATGAGAATTGATAGAACTTATGGTAAAATTTCTGATTTCATATATAAAATCGACGAAATTAGTTTAAAAAGAAAGAAACCAATCGATTTTAAAATTATAAAAGAAGCATTAGAGGTTTAATTGAATAAATACAGAACACACAAGTGTAATGAATTAAGAAAAGAGGATGTAGATAAAAAAATTTCTCTTTCAGGCTGGATAAATAAAAAAAGAGACCATGGGAATTTATTATTTATTGATTTGAGAGATAATTATGGAATTACTCAATGTATAGTTGATAAAGATAATAAATATTTTTCTGAATTAGAAAAAATGCAATTAGAAACAGTAATTAAAGTCGAGGGAAAAGTAGTAAATAGATCTAAAGAAACAATTAACTCTGAAATAGACACAGGTGAAATAGAGATTGTTATTGAGAAGCATCAAGTTTTAGGGACTTGCAAAGAACTACCTATGCCAATCTTTAGTGATCAAGAATATGCTGAAGAAATAAGATTGAAATATAGATTTTTAGATTTAAGAAGAAAAAAAATTCACGAAAATATTATTTTAAGATCTAAAGTTATTTCATACATCAGAAATGAAATGAATAAATTAGGTTTTTTAGAATTTCAAACACCAATTTTAACCTCATCTAGTCCAGAGGGTGCTAGAGATTTTTTAGTGCCTAGTCGTTTAAATCCTGGAAAGTTTTATGCATTACCTCAAGCTCCTCAACAATTTAAACAATTAATAATGGTCTCAGGTTTTGACAGATATTTTCAAATTGCACCTTGTTTTAGAGATGAAGATGCAAGAGCAGACAGAAGTCCTGGAGAATTTTATCAATTAGATTTAGAAATGTCATTTGTTGAGCAGGAAGATGTATTTAATGTAGTTGAGAAATTAATGGTTAATACATTTAAAAATTTTTCAACTAAAAAACTGATGTTTAATAAATTTCCAAAGATTTCATACAAGGAAGCAATGCTTAAATATGGTTCTGATAAACCAGATTTAAGAAACCCACTCATTGTAAATGATATAACTGAAATTTTTACTAGAGAAGATGTTTCATTTGAAATATTTAAAAAATTAGTAAAATCTGGATCTAAAGTAAGATGTATTATTACAAAAAATACGAAAGATAAGCCAAGAAGTTTTTTTGATAATATTGATAAATGGGCAAAAGAAGAAGGAGCTTCTGGTTTAGCCTATTTTACTTTTGAAAAAGATAAAGATATTTCAGCAAAAGGCCCTATAGGAAAATTTTTTTCTCAAGATGCATTGGCTGAAATCATGAAAAAAACAAAATGTGGAATAGGTGATAGTATTTTCATGGCTTGTGGAAAACAAGACGAATTAGAAAGAATTACTGCACTAGCAAGAGATAAAATTGCAAAAGATCTAAATTTAATTGATGAAAATGTTTTCGCATTTTGCTGGATTGTAGACTATCCAATGTTTGAAAAAGACGAATCGACAAACAAGATTCAATTTAGTCATAATCCATTTTCAATGCCTCAAGGTGATTTAAGTGAAAAAGATTGTGAAAACCCTTTAGATATATTGGCATATCAATACGACATAGTTTGTAATGGTATAGAATTATCTTCAGGAGCAATTAGAAATCATAAACCAGAACTTATGTATAAACTTTTCTCGATTGCAGGATATGATAAAAATCAAGTAGATGAAAAATTTAGCGGTATGATTAATGCACTTAGTTATGGTGCTCCACCACACGGAGGAATAGCACCTGGTATTGATAGAATCGTAATGTTACTAGCTAATGAGAAAAATATTAGGGAAGTTACTATGTTTCCAATGAACCAAAATGCACAAGATTTGATGATGAATGCACCATCTGAGGTAAACGCAGATCAATTGAAAGAATTAAATTTAGCTTTAAAAACAAAAAAATAACTTATTTTTTACCTTTTAAACTTATTTTTACATCTGAAAGATCAATTAGATTTTTTTTATAATTATTTCTAACGAAACCTTTACTTGTAATGTCTTTTACAATTTTCAATAATTGATTTTGATCCTCAGAGTTTTGATCTTCTGCATTGATAGCATCATTTCCTCCAATAGCTGGAGTATGGGCTAGATCCTCTCTATTTTGATATGAAATAGCTAATTCTCTGAAAATATAATCTAAAATTGATGTAGCACTTAAAATTCTATCATTACCATGTACTTTGCCAGATGGTTCAAATTTTGTGCCAACAAATGCACTTATAAACTCATCTAAAGGAACACCATATTGGAGGCCTAAAGAAACAGCAATTGCAAAGTTATTCATTAAGGCTTTAACAAGCTCACCCTCTTTACTGGTATCAATAAATATTTCTCCAATTTTTCCGTCTTCATATTCTCCAGTATGTAGATAAACTTTGTGGTCACCAATAGTAGCTTTTTGAATATATCCTTTTCTTCTGTCAGGCATGCTAAATCTTTTATCTGACTTTTCGGTAGCTGTGTTTAAACTTGTTATTACACTTTCTTTATTTATTACACTTTTTTTATCTGTTTCGGCAACTACTTCTACTTTGTTGTTTTCAAGGACTTTATTGTTTTTAGGATCTAGACTTTTTGTTTTTCTGTTATCAAGTTTTACGTCTAAAACCTCAAATTTACCATCATCTCTTTTTTCTAAATTTTTTAACTCTGCTTCGTTAATATCATCTAAATAATGATTTACTTTAAAAGTACAGGTATAATAAGTTTCAACTAAATACTTTGCCATATTACCTCAATTTAAATTTTAATTTGAATAATGAATCAATTAATTTATATACATATTCATATTTTAGTCTAATTTAAATTTTACAATTTTTGATTGAATAAATAAAAAAATATTATGTTGACACTTTTAAAAAAAATTTTCACTTGGTGGAATCAAGATACTTTTGGAACAAGACTAAAAACTATTTTTTTTGGAAAACTAGTTGGCACTGATGAGTTGGGCAATAAATATTATGAGAGTAAAAATGGTAAAAGATGGGTTATCTATTCAAACACAATTGATGCATCAAAAATTCCTGTTGAATGGTATTCTTGGATGCATTTTACACCAAATAAAATTGAGAAAAAACATAACTTAGAAAAATATGAATGGCAAAAACCACATCAAGAAAATTTAACTGGAACTGACTCAGCATATTATCCAAATAAAAATCAAAATGGTATTAAAAAGAAATACTCAAGTTGGAAAGAATAATTTTAAATTAATCTATTTAGTTTTTTTATTTTATTTTTGTTTAGTTTTAAACTCAAACTCAAAAAGTAATTTAGAGGGAACTTTTACTGATATAAAAATTTTGGATAAAATAAGTTCAAAAAATACCTTGCTTAAACTTAAAAATGGAGAATTAATAAAGTTTAAAGATTTATCAATTAAAAGTCTGAAATGTAAAAATTCAGAATTTGATGATAATCCAGAAATAACTGCTTATATACAAGTTAGAGATTTGACTAATAAAAACAATGATGAAGTTTTTGTTTTTAATGGTTGGATGTTTTCATCAAGTCCTTCAATCGAACCCTTTGATCATCCTGTTTATGATGTTTGGCTTGTCAAATGTTATTAAACAATTGAGTCTTTATCAAGCCAACTAACGTTAAAATCTGAATTTATAAATTTTTTATGGTTTAGTAATTTTTTATGTAGAGGTATTGTTGTAGTTATTCCTTCAATAACAAATTCGTCTAAAGATCTATTCATTCTTTGAATTGCCTCTGTTCTATTTCTTCCATGACAAATTAACTTACAAACCATACTATCGTAATAGGGTGTTACCTTATATCCTTGAAATATTGCGCCATCTACTCTTGTTCTAAAACCAGATGGTTGATGACACATAGTAATAATTCCAGGGGAAGGCTGAAAGTTTTTACTAGCATCTTCAGCATTTATTCTGCATTCAATTGCATGTCCTCTAGGATTTATATCGCTTTGTTTCAAAGCTGTTTCTTCTGAAAAAGCAATCCAAATTTGCTCTTTAATTATATCAATTCCAGTGACCATCTCAGTTACAGGATGTTCAACTTGAACTCTTGTATTCATCTCAAGGAAATAAAATTTCCCATCTTCATATATAAATTCAACAGTCCCAGCTCCCATATAACCTATTTTTGCAACCATCTTGACTGTTCTTTCAAATAAATCTTTTCTTATTTCATCAGTTAAAACTGGACTTGGTGTTTCTTCTATTAATTTTTGATGTCTTCTTTGAACCGAACAATCTCTTTCGTGTAGGTGAACTGCTCTATTTTTTCCAGCTAATATTTGAACCTCAATATGCCTTGGATTTTGAAAAAATTTTTCAATATAAACTTCATCATTACCAAAGTATTTTTGTGCTTCTGATTTTGCAGTTGAAAACAACGTTTCAAATTCTTCTTCTTTATAAACTATTTTCATACCTTTACCTCCACCTCCACCTGAGGCTTTGATTAAGACAGGAAAACCAATTTTTTTACAAAGTTCTTTTGCTTCAGAAACATCTTTTACTCCTCCCTCAGAGCCCTCAATAACAGGCAACCCATTTTCTTTAGCTATTCTTTTTGCTTGGATTTTATCACCCATCATTTCAATATGTTTTGATGAAGCTCCTATAAAATTAATTTTATTTTCTTCTAAAATTCTTGCAAAATTCGCATTTTCAGAAAGAAAACCATAGCCAGGATGAACAGCATCAGCATTTGTAAGTTCTATTGCTGACATTAATGCTGGAATATTTAAATAACTATTTGCAGGTTGATGAGAACCAATACACACACTTTCGTCAGCCATTCTGACATGCATACTTTCTTTATCTACATCTGAATGAACAGCTACTGTAGATATTCCCCATTCTTTACACGCTCTAATAATTCTAACCGCAATTTCCCCACGGTTTGCAATTAAAATTTTTTTAAACATTATTTATTCAAGGATAATAATAGTTTGACCAAATTCTACAGGTTGACCATCTTCAACACAAATTTCTTTTACTACACCATCTGCTGTTGAAGGAACATGGTTCATTGTTTTCATTGCCTCAACAATCATTATAGTATCGCCTTTTTTAATCTTTTTTCCAATCTCAACAAACTTCTTAGCACCAGGTTCTGGCGCATGATAGGCTGTTCCAATTATAGGTGAGGTAATTTCAGTTCCTGATTTAATATTTTGAGTTTGAGTAGGTGGCGAACCTGTTACGGGTGTTGAGGGCGAAATAACTTGTGGCTGATTACTAATTGAAACATTATTTTTTGATACTTTAATTTTTGTATCTTTTTCAGTTATCTCTATTTCATTAAGATTAAATTCTTTTAAATAATCACTTAATTCTTTAATTATTTTTTTATCTATTTTCATTTTGCAAAGTCTTTTGTAATGAAATTATGGCCAAAATATATCCTTCGGCACCTAATCCAAAAATTCCTCCAGTTACGACACCACTTATAAGTGATTTATGTCTAAATTCTTCTCTTTTATAAATATTAGATAAATGTATCTCGATTATTGGTTTTTTAAATAAATCTAGGGCATCTCTTATAGCCACAGAAGTATGAGTAAATGCAGCGGCATTTATAATCATACCATCAAAATTTTTCCTAGCATCTTGAATTATATTAACAAGTTCTCCTTCAACATTGGATTGAGCAAATTCAACATCAAGACCAATTTCTTGTCCTTTTTTAGAACAATTCTCTTTAAGTTGGTCAAACGTTGTTGATCCATATTGTGATTGTTCTCTTTCCCCTAATAGATTAAGATTTGGACCATTAATAATAATTATTTTATTATTCATTCAGCATTTATATACGATGAAAAAAATAAAAAAAATAAAAATTAAAATAAATGGAAAAATCAAATCTATAAATCAAGATTCCAACCTCTCTTTAGTGTTAAAAAATCTCAAAATTCCATTAAATAAAGTAGCTATTGAGCTTAATGAAGAAATAATAGATAAAAAAAAAATTAGTAAAATAAAATTAAATAAAAATGATAAAATTGAAATAGTTCATTTTATTGGAGGTGGTTAATTTGAAAAAAGATAGTCTGATTATTGCGAATAAAAAATTTAATTCCAGATTAATTGTTGGAACAGGAAAATATAATAGTATGTCTGAGTGCGCAAAAGCAATTAAACTTTCTGGAGCAGAAATAGTGACAGTTGCTGTAAGAAGGGTTAATATTTCAGATAAAAATAAGCCTCTGCTTATGGATTATATTGATCCAAAAAAAATTACATATTTACCCAATACTGCTGGATGTTTTAATTCAAAAGAAGCTTTAAGAACTTTGAGATTAGCAAGAGAAATAGGTGGTTGGAAGTTAGTTAAATTAGAAGTTTTAGGAGATAAAAAGAATTTATTTCCAGACATGATTGAAACTTTAAAATCTACAGAAGTTCTCGCAAAAGAAGGTTTTAAAGTCATGGTTTATTGTAATGATGACCCTTTAATGGCTAAGCGTTTAGAGAATTCAGGTGCTGACGCTATTATGCCTCTAGCTGCACCAATTGGATCAGGATTAGGTATACAAAACAAAATTAATATTCAAATAATTAGAAAACAAACCAAACTTCCATTAATTATTGATGCTGGTTTAGGTCAAGCATCCGACGCAACAATAGCAATGGAGCTAGGATGTGATGGAGTACTTGTTAATACAGCAATTGCAAAAGCTAAAAAACCTTTTGAAATGGCACTTGCTTTTAAAAATGCTGTTATCGCTGGCAGACAATCCTACAAGTCTGGAAGAATAGATAAAATTTTGATGGGTAATCCATCATCTCCATCAAAAGGGATTATTTAGTTTTTTTATAGTATCTTTTTTTCTTATGAGTTTTTTTGTTTATTTTTTTATTTTCTTTTTTTTCTAAAAACTTATTTTCCTTGTTTTGGATTTCTAAATTTTTTAATTTTTCGTAATATTCTACTAATTCAACTGTTTTCTTTGATTTATTTTTAATATCTATAATGTACTCTGGTATTATTAAAGAATTGTCACTTATTATATCTATCTTAATTTTATTTTTTTTTTCAAAATAAGTTAGGTCATCAACGAAATTTTCTTTAAGAAAATCTGAAACTTTTTCACATACTTTTAATTCAACAAATTTAGCTTTATTAATAATTGATTTTAATTCAACAATTTTTAGTAGTTTTTGAGCAAAAGACTCGTCCGTTAATGTAACTTTCCATTTAATTGCACTTTCTCTTAGCCTTTGTCTTGACATCTCCAAAAGACCAAAATTACTTATTCTTCCAATTTGAATTCTTGCCCTATCTGATCTGCATTTTTCTTTTAGTTTTCTTTCTACCAATCTCCTATTTCCATAACTTAGCATATCAATAAAATCTATAATGATTAAACCAGACAAATCTCTTATCTTTATTTGTCTTGCAATTTCTTCTGCAGCTTCAATATTCGTATCTAAGGCAGTGCTTTCAACATTTTTTCCTTTTATTGAACTTCCAGAATTTATATCAATAGAAACCAAAGCCTCTGTTGGGTTGATAACTAAATATCCTCCTGATTTAAGTTTAATTTCGGAGTCAAATATTTGATTTAATTTTTGCTCAATATTTTCTTGAATAAATAGTGGAATTTTTCCTCTATATTTTTTAACTTTTTTCACATTTGATGGCATCATAGTTTTCATGAATGATTGAGCTTTTTTATAACCTTCGTTACCCTCTACAATTATATTTTGGGTATTTTCGTCAAACATATCTCTTAAAGTTCTTTTAATTATTTCACTTTCTTGATGAATTAAAGAGGGAGCAATAGAGTTTATTGCATTTTCCTTTATTTGACTCCAAGAATTGATCAAAGTTGTTAAATCACTATTTATTTCATTTTTTGTTTTATTGCTTCCAGCAGTTCTTACAATTAATCCCATTTCTTTAGGTATTTCAATTTCATTTAAAATTGTTCTTATTTTTTTTCTATCAGCAGGATTAAATATTTTTCTTGATATACCTCCTCCTTTAGGAGTGTTCGGCATTAATACTATATATTTACCAGCAATAGAAATGAAAGTGCTTAAAGCTGCACCTTTTTGACCTCTCTCATCTTTAATTACCTGTACAAGAATTACCTGGTTAGGTTTAATTACTTCCTGAATTTTATATCTTTTAAATTTAAATCTATACTCTTTCTTTTTTTCTTTTTCGTCATCTAAATTTTCTTTTTCAGTAATATTTTCTTTATTGTTTGAATCTTCTTCTATTCGTTCTTCTGATATCTTTTCTATGGGATCATCAATCTCTAGTTTTCCTTCAGCAATATTTTCCTCTTCTTTAGCCTCAACTTGTCTTGAAAGTTCTTCTCTAGCTTTTTCTTCCTCCTCTTTAATTCTTTCTAAATCTGCTTTTGGTATCTGGTAATAATCTGATTGAATGTCATTAAAAGACAAAAACCCATGCCGCTCTCTTCCAAAATCAACAAAGGCTGCTTGTAAGGAGGGTTCAATTCTACTTACTTTGCCTAAATAAATATTATTTTTTATTAAGTTATTTTTTAAACCTTCGTACTCGTAATCTTCAATATTTTCGCCTGATTTAAGAACAACTCTAGTTTCGTTAGGATGCGAAGCATCGATATATAAATTTTTTTCCATAATTTTGTGAATGTTAATTTCATTAGTAATTTATTTTTTAAAATTTTGTTTTATTTTCTTGCCATATCTTTAACAAATTCCAAGATATAATGAAATTAAAATGAATAAATTATTTAAAAATATCTTTATTTTTATTACTTCTTTTATTCTACTATCAGTAATTTCGATAATAAGTGTTTTATGGACTTATTCCAATGATTTACCAGATTATAAATTTCTTAAAAGTTATAAACCCCCTGTTTCTAGTAAAGTTTACTCTGGTAATGGTGATTTGGTGGCAGATTTTTCACAAGAAAAAAGAGTATTTGTTCCATTTAATTCAATTCCAAAAAATGTAATTAACGCATTTTTATCTGCTGAAGATAAAAATTTTTTCAAACATCCAGGTGTTGATGCTAAAGGTGTTATTAGAGCTGTAATAAATAATATTTCAAATATTTTATCCTCTAAAAGGTTAGAGGGAGCATCTACAATTACTCAACAGGTAGCAAAAAATTTTTTACTAACAAATGAAGTAAGTTTAAATAGGAAAATTAAGGAGGCAATTCTAGCTTTTAGAATAGAGAGAGCTTTATCTAAAGAAAGAATTCTAGAACTTTATCTAAACCAAATTTATCTTGGAAGTGGAGCATATGGAGTAGCTGCAGCAAGCTTAGAATATTTTGATAAATCAATTAAAGATTTAAATTACTCAGAAGCTGCTTTACTAGCAGCTTTACCAAAAGCACCTAGTAGATATAATCCTTATAGAGATCCAGATATAGCGAAATTTAGAAGAAATTTGGTTTTAAAAAATTTGTTTGATAATAATTATTTAACTTCAGAATGGTATGAAAAACTTACAAAAGAGGAAATAATTTTAAAAAAAAATAAAAAAATTTATTTAGAAGATGCTCAATATTTTATTGAAGATGTGAGAAAGAGCGTAATTGAAACTTTAAGCTATGATAAGGTTTACAAACAAGGTTTTAATATCAATACTCCAATAGATTTAAGTTTACAATCAATTGCAACAAAATCACTTAGAGATGGATTAATAGCATATGATAAAAGAAAGGGATGGAGAGGACCACTTACTAATAAGATTTATAATTCAGAATGGAAAAAAGATTTAGAAAAATATAAATTAGAAAATTCAATTAATTGGAAATTAGCAATAGTCAAAAAGATAAATAAATTTTCAGCAGAAATAGAAACAGAAGATAACATCGAAGGTGTTATTGAATATCAGAGCATTTCTTGGACAAAAAAAGAATTTAATAAGTTATTAAAACCTGGTGATGTGATTTATGTTAAAAATTTAAAAGAAAATATTTTTAACTTACAACAATTACCAAAGGTAAATGGTGGAATTGTTGTAATGGATCCATTTACTGGAAGAGTTTTAGCACTAAGTGGTGGTTTTAGTTTTAAACAAAGTGAATTTAACAGAGCAACTCAAGCTAAAAGACAGCCTGGATCAGCTTTTAAGCCATTTGTTTATGCATTAGCTTTAGAGAATAATTTTACACCAACATCATTAGTTCTAGACGCACCACTGGTTTTAGACCAAGGAGATGATTTAAAAATGTGGAAACCAGAAAATTATGGAAAAAAATTTTATGGTCCTTCAACTTTAAGGGTTGGTTTAGAGAAATCTAGAAATTTAATGACAGTAAGAATAGCCCAAAATCTTGGTGTAGAGAAAATAGTTGATTTTTCAAAAGCATTAAAAATTTATGATAATCCAGAGGAACTTTTATCCATATCTTTGGGATCTGCTGAAACAACTTTATTAAAACTTACATCTGCTTATTCAGTTTTTGTTAATGGAGGAAAACTAGTTGAACCAATACTGATAGATAGAATTCAGGACAGTGAGGGAAATACTATTTTTAATAATGATAAAAGAAAATGTATTAATTGTGATCAAATTTCTTATTTAACTAACGATTATCCAGAGATTAAAAATAACTATACGCAAATTTTTTCCCCAGAAACAGCTTTTCAAATGACATCAATTTTAGAAGGAGTAGTTCAAAGAGGTACAGCTAAAAAACTCAAAGACTTAAATTTAAATATTGCAGGTAAAACTGGAACAACAAATAAAAATACAGATACTTGGTTTATAGGTTTTACCTCAAACGTACTTGTTGGTGTTTATGTGGGTTCAGACAATCCAACTCCATTAGGAAAATATGAAACAGGATCTAAAACGGCTTTACCAATATTCAAAGGTTTTATAAGTGATTCTATTAATAAAAATGATGCAAGACCGTTTAAGGCTGCTAAAGGCACAGTGATGATGGTTGTTGACCCTTTAACAGGTCAAAAAGCAAAATTTAACTCAAAGAATACTATTATTGAGGTTTTTAAAAAAGAAAATGTGGTTGATGGAAAAGTACTTTATACAAATTCAGATAGATTAGATTCAAATAATATATTAAAGTTTTACTAATGGATAATAATTATCAAAATTTAAAAGAAGAGATTGAAAAGATAAATCAAAAAATACAGGAGTATCTTTGAAAAAAATAATATCCATTCAAAGCTACAATCTTTAAACTCACAAATGTTGAGTGCCGATTTTTGGCAAGATAAAAATAATTCTCAGAGGGTAATCAAGGAAAAGAAATTTTATGAAGATTTAACTAACTCTTTAAATAACAATGTCGAAAAACTAAAAGATTTAGATGATTTGAGTCAACTGGCGCATGAAGAAGAGAATTCACAAGTTCAAAATGAAGTTTTACAAAATATAAAAGATTTAAGAAGTCAAGTTAAAAAAAATGAAATTAAATGTTTTTTATCTAATGAAGCAGACCCTTTAAATTGTTACTTAGAAATACATGCTGGAGCTGGAGGTACAGAAAGTCAAGATTGGGCTGATATGTTAAGAAGAATGTATTTAAAATGGTCTGATAAAAAAAAATTTAAATCAAGTTTAATTAGCGAACACAGAGGTGACGAGGCTGGGATAAAATCTGCAACAATTAAAATAGATGGTGATTATGTTTTTGGATGGTTAAAAAAAGAGTCGGGAATACATAGATTGGTTAGAATATCTCCATTTGACTCTGGAGCAAGAAGGCACACAAGTTTTGCAAGTGTTTGGATTTATCCTGTTATAGATGAAAATATAAATATAGAAATTTTAGAAAAAGATTTAAGAATAGATACCTATCGTTCCAGTGGGGCAGGTGGCCAGCATGTTAATACTACTGATAGTGCAGTTAGAATAACTCACATTCCGTCAAAAATTGTTGTTCAATGTCAAAATGAAAGATCACAACATAAGAATAAAGAAACATGCATGAATATGTTGAAAGCAAGATTATATGATTATGAAATTAAAAAAAGAGAGGAAGAAAGTCAAAATATTGAAAGTTCTAAATCTGAAATAGGGTGGGGTCATCAAATTAGATCATACGTACTTCAACCTTATAGACTTGTAAAAGATAATAGAACTAATTTTGAAAGCACTAGTCCTGATAAAGTATTAGATGGTGATATTGATGAGTTTTTGGAACAATCGCTTTATAAATTAAATGAGAAATAATATTTTAAAATATTTTGTCTTACTTCTGTCGGTGTTAGTTGTTTTAACAATTTACCTTAGCACCATAGGTATAGAGACAGATAAATTTAATGATCAAATTAAAAAAAAAATTTTACTAATAAATAAAAAGATAGATATAGATTTAAAAAAAATTAAATTAACTCTAGATCCTTTTAAACTAAAAATTTATGCAAAAACAATTGGTACAACAGTATATTTTGCAAAAAGACCTTTAGCGTTAGAAAGCATTAAAACGCATGTTTCGCTCAGTACTTTGATTAAAAATAAGATTTCATCATCAAAAATAGAGGTAAAAACTAAGTCTATATTATTAAATGATTTAATTAAATTTATACGCACAGCAACCAACAAACCTGAATTATTTATATTAGAAAAAATTGTAAAAAAAGGTCATGTAATTATAGATCTGAATTTGAACATTGATGAAAATGGTAAACTTAAAAATGATTATATCATTGAAGGTTTGATAAAAGATGGCAGTATTAATTTTTTAGACAAGGCTAATTTTAAAAATATAAATTTTAATTTTAATTTTCAAAAAGATAATTATCATTTTGATGAAATAAATTTTAAAACAGAAGAAGTAAATTTTATTTCAAAAAAACTTAACTTAAAAAAGAAAAAAAATAGCTTTTTAATTGATGCTATTGTTGAAAACGACCAATCAAGTTTAAATTCAAATATATTAAATTTATTAAATTTAAGTTTTGAAAATATAGTTGTTGATGATGCTAAATTTAAAACAAATAATAAATTTTCTTTAGAAATAGATGAAAAATTCAAAGTTAAAAATATTATTTTAAATTCTGATATAAATATTACTAAGCTAAAATATAAAAATTTAAAAACAATTAATAAATATTTTCCAGAAGTTGATGATCTAATTTTACTAGATGATCATAAATTAAATTTAAATTATAAGGACAAAAATTTATCAATTAACGGTGAGGGACAAATTCAGTTAAATAATGGAGAAATAGATGAAATTAAATATTTTATAAATAAAAAAGATAAGGATTTAAGCATAGATTCAGAATTATTTTTAAAAAATATAGTTTTAGAGCAGCAAGATTTTTTAAAAATTTTCTTCCCTCAAGCTAATGAAAACATAAATTTTAATAATCAAAAATTAAAAATTAATTTTAAAAATAATAATCTAACTTTTTCAGGTTCTGGAAAAATTAAAATCGACAAAGATTTTGAGGAAATTGATTATTTTATTGAGAAAAATGAAAATAAATTAAGTTTTAATACTAATTTAAATGTAAAAGATACAAAATTTAAAATTGATAACATTAATTATAAAAAAAAAGATAAAAGTCAAATGAATCTTCAAATTAATGGAGAAATAAAAAATAATAAAAATCTTAATATAAATAACTTTATTATTAATGAAGAAAATAATAAAATTAAAATTAAGAATTTATTTCTTAACGATTCTAATCAAATAATAAAAATTGATCAGGCAAATTTCAATTATATTGATACAGAAAATAAAAAAAATAATTACAATATAAAAAAAGTAGAAGGCCAAAATTATTTAATTGATGGCACTTCATTTAATGCAAATTCTATAATTTCGAATTTGGTAGATGCCGATGATAAAAAAGAAAACAATCTTTTTGAAAATAATATAAGTATGGACCTAAATTTTGATGAAGTTTACTTGGATAAAATATACTTTGTTAAGGATTTAAAAGGAAGGATAAACATTATTAATAATAAAGTAGAAGAAGTTGATATTTTAGCTTTTTATAACAATTCACAAAATATAAAATTTACAATTAAAACAAATAATCAAGGTGAAAAAATTACCACCCTTTTTTCATCGAAGGCAAAACCCTTAGTAGATAGATATAAATTCATTAAAGGATTTAAAGATGATAGAGAGGGATATTTAGACTTTTACTCTTTGAAAAAAGACGGAGTTTCAACTTCTAAACTAGTAATTGATAATTTTAAAGTTAAAGAAATTCCAGCGCTAGCCAAGTTGTTGGCTCTTGCATCACTTCAAGGAATAGCAGACTTACTTACAGGAGAGGGGATTAGATTTACAGATTTTGAAATGAATTTTACTAATCAAGATAAACTAATGAAAATTCAAGAATTATATGCAATTGGTCCAGCAATATCTATTTTATTGGAAGGATACATTGAGGAGGATAAATTAATTAGTTTAAGAGGAACCTTGGTTCCAGCGACAACAATTAATAGATCTATCGCCTCAATACCTTTGCTTGGAGATTTATTGATTGGAAAGAAAGTAGGTGATGGTGTTTTTGGAGTCAGCTTTAAAATTAAAGGTCCCCCTAAAGATTTAGAAACTAATGTAAATCCTATAAAAACTCTAACACCCAGGTTTATTACTAGAACTTTAGAGAAAATTAAAAAAAATTAATTTAATTCTATTTTAATATGTCTTTTTTTTCCTAGGGAAAGTTTAAGATAATTATCTTTAAATAAATTTTTATTAATTTCAAATTTTTCATCTGAAATAACATCGTCATTAATTTTTACCGCGTTCCCTTTTATAAGCCTTCTGATTTCGCTTTTCGAGTTTTCTAGTTTAGATAATAAAACAAGGTCTACTATATTTATTTTTTCTTCTATTTTATTTGATTGAATATTAACTTTAGGTAAGTTCGAACCCAGAGTGTTTCCAGAGAAAGCTTCTTTTGCTGCTTGCTCAGAATTTTTAGCTGCTTCCTTTCCATGTAACATTTCTGTAGTTTTATTTGCAAGTAGTATTTTTAATTCATTTATATCTTTATCTTTAATTGTTTCTATTTCCTTAATTTCAATTTCAGTAAACATTTTTAAAAATTTAATTACATCTCTATCATCTATGTTTCTCCAAAATTGCCAATATTCATAAGCTGATAAGTATTTTTCATCTAACCAAATAGCCCCACTTTCAGTTTTTCCCATTTTAGCACCAGTTGCTAGTGTAATTAATGGAGTTGTTAAACCAAAAGTTTGATTATTAGAATGTCTTTTAATTAGCTCAACACCATTAACAATGTTTCCCCATTGATCTGAACCTCCGATTTGTAAGACACAATTTTCTTTCTTATTTAATTCGAGAAAATCATATGCTTGTAAAATCATATAATTAAACTCCATATAGCTTAGAGATTGTTCTCTATCTAATCTGAGTTTTACACTATCAAATGTTAGCATTCTATTTATCGTGAAATGTTTTCCGATATCTCTTAAAAACGAAATATAATTTAAATCTTTAAGCCAAGTATAATTGTTTACAAATATTGGCTTTGTATTAGGATCATCATTATCTAAAAATTTTTTTAAAATATTTTTGATATTTTTAATATTTTTTTCAATCTCATCCTCACTTAATATTTTTCTAGTTTTATCTTTACCAGATGGATCCCCAATTCTTGTAGTTCCTCCACCAAGTAAAACTATTGGTCGATGTCCATTTTTTTGAAGTAGTCGTAAACACATTATTTGCAGTAAGCTACCTACATGTAAGCTTTCAGCTGTACAATCAAAACCTATGTAACCTTTTATCTTTTCTTCATCTAATTGTTTAGATAGTTCATCTTCACTTGTACATTGATAAAAAAAACCTCTATCTTTAAATTCTTTTAAAAATTTATTCATAAGTTTATAGTTACAATATACAAATTTTTTTTAAAAAACATATCAATGAAAAAAAAATTATATACTGCAATTGGACTAATGAGCGGAACATCTATGGATGGTATTGATTTATCTATAATTAGTTCAGATGGATACGATGAATTTTCAAACATTTTAGATGATTATTATGAGTATGATAAAAATCTTCAGGATCAGTTAGTTCGATTAAGAGATTTAGTTTTAACAAAGAAAGATCTTTTACAAAATTCAGAAAAATTAAGAGAATTAGAGCGTAATTTAACTCTTTTTCATGCCGATGCAGTCAATCAATCATTAAAAAAGTATAGAGATCCCATTGATTTGATAGGTTTTCATGGACAAACAATTTTTCATAACCCAAGTGAGAAAATTACCAATCAATTAGGAGATGGGAAATTGTTATCTCAAATGGTCAAAAAAAAAGTCATTTATGATTTTAGACAAGCGGATATTCAAAATAATGGTCAAGGTGCACCTTTAACACCAATTTTCCATTATATTTTGTCAAAAAAAATCAATCAAAATTTTGATCTTAAATTTCCATTAGGTTTCTTAAATATTGGTGGTATCGCAAATGTTACAAAAGTTATTAATGACTCGGATAATTTTCAAGATAACCTTTCTGCTTTTGATATAGGTCCTGGTAATTGTTTAATTGATGAATGGGTAAGAAAGAATTCAAATAAAAAATTTGATAAAAATGGTGAACTAGCTACAGTAGGGAAAGTTGATCAATTAATTTTAAACCAAGCAATAGATAATTTTAAAATAAATTCTTACTCCCAGTCGTTAGATATTAAAAATTTTGATGTATCTTTTGCAAGAGGTTTATCGCTAGAAGATGGTTGTGCTACTATAACAGATTTTACAGCATATTTGATTGCGGAAGGTTTAAAATATATTGGTCAAAAAAATAGTATTACATTTTTACTCTGTGGTGGTGGAAGAAAAAATAGTAATTTAATTAATCGTATAAAAAATTACATATCAAATGTAAATAATATTACTCTGAAATTTATAGATAATTATAATTTAAAGGGTGATTATATTGAATCCCAGGCATTTGGATTTTTAGCCATAAGGTCTTTTTTAAATTTACCAATTTCTTTTAGCACAACAACTGGATGTAAAGAATTTACGGTGGGCGGTAAACTGGTAGAAAATTTTTAATATAGTGCAGTTTCTTTTTTTATATATTTATCAAGATGTTTAATTAAAGAATCACTTGTTTTTGAAAAAAAGTGATTGGCATCTGATATTGCATTAAATTCTACTTTAATACCTTTTTGAGCACTTAATCTTTTATCTAATTCTGTAATATATTCTACTGGTACTAATTCATCTTTTTTACCATAAGCAACTAAACCAGAAGTTGGACATGGAGATAAAAAAGAAAAATCATAAACATTTGGTTGGGGTGAAATTGCTATAAACCTGTTTATTTCTGGCCTTCTCATTAATAATTGCATTGCAATTAAAGATCCAAATGAAAATCCCGAAACCCAACATTGTGAATTGTCAAAATTTTCTCTTTCTAACCAGTCTAAAGCAGCTGCTGCATCAGCTAGTTCGCCTTGACCATTATCAAATTCTCCATCGCTTTTACCAACACCTCTGAAATTTACTCTGCACACTGAAAAATCATTATCCATAAATGTATGGAAAGTATCTACTACTACTTTATTATTCATCGTTCCTCCATATTGAGGATGGGGCTGTAACACTAAAGCAATTGGTGAAGTATTTTTTTTACTTTTATAATATTTAGCCTCAAGTCTTCCTGCAGGACCAGGTATAAATATTTCTAAAATTTTATTGTCCATAAGCGATATTGATTATTATTCTCAAAAAAAATGTACGTTTATCATAAGTCAGCGACAATATGTTAGTTTTTTTTTACACTCTAAACTTGACCATTTTAGTCAGGTATGTATAAAAACTCACAATTTAAGGGTAAAAAATGAAACTTACATCAAAAGGTAGATATGCTGTAATGGCATTAGTTGATTTAGCTAGGTTTGATAATATCAATCCAGTATCACTAAGAGATATATCATTAAGACAAGGTATATCTTTAGATTACCTAGAGCAAATTTTTTCTAAATTAAAAAAAAACGAAATTGTTAAAAGTATAAGAGGAACGCAAGGAGGATACGTTCTTAATAAAAATCCAAATGATATAAAATTAACAAATATCTTTCATGCAGTTGATGAAAAAGTAAAAACTGTTCAATGTAAAAAAGAATCTAAAAAAGGATGCAACGGCAAAGCCACAAAGTGCATTACTCATAATTTATGGGACGAATTAGAGATACACATAAATACATTTTTTGAAAATAAAAGCCTGAAAGATTTATTAAACAACAACAAAGAAACAAGAGTTTAGAATGGATAACAGACAAAAAGAAATAAATAATTTAAAAGACTATAAATATGGTTTTTCGACAGACATAGAAAATATTCAAGCTCCAAAAGGCTTGAATGAAGATGTCATTAAATTTATATCTAATATTAAAAAAGAACCTGCATGGATGCTTGAGTTTAGACTAAAAGCTTTTGAAAGATTTAAGGTATTAAAAGAACCTGACTGGCAGAAACCTAAATTTCCAAAAATAGATTATCAAGATTTATATTATTATTCTGCACCTAAAAGCATGAAAGATAAGCCAAAGAGCTTAGATGAACTGGATCCTAAACTTTTAGAAACTTATAAGAAACTTGGAATTCCTTTGCAAGAGCAAGCGAGATTAAATGGAATAGCTGTTGATGCTGTATTTGATTCAGTTTCGGTAGCCACTACATTTAAAGATGAATTAACTAAACAAGGAATTATATTTTGTCCTATATCAGAGGCAATTCAAAATCACCCTGAATTAGTTAAAAAATATTTAGGATCTGTAATTCCAACAAGTGACCATTTTTTTGCAACATTAAATTCAGCAGTTTTTACAGATGGTTCATTTGTATACATTCCAGAAGGTGTTAGATGTCCAATGGAACTATCAACTTATTTTAGAATAAATGCATCTAATACAGGTCAATTTGAAAGAACTTTAATTATCGCAGATAAAGGAAGTTATGTAAGTTACTTAGAGGGATGTACAGCTCCAATGAGAGATGAGAATCAATTACATGCTGCTAATGTAGAGCTAGTTGCGCTCGATGATGCAGAAATAAAATATTCAACTGTTCAAAACTGGTATCCAGGTGATCAAGATGGCAAAGGTGGAATTTATAATTTCGTAACCAAAAGAGGTTTATGCAAAGGTAAAAATTCTAAAATTTCATGGACACAAGTTGAAACAGGTTCTGCAATTACCTGGAAGTATCCTAGTTGTATTCTTAAAGGAGATAACTCTGTTGGTGAGTTCTATTCAATAGCTATTACTAACAATCATCAAAAAGCAGATACAGGTACCAAAATGATCCATCTAGGTAAAAATACTAAAAGTAAAATAATTTCTAAAGGAATATCAGCAGGTAGTTCAGATATGACATATAGAGGTTTAGTTGATATTTCATCAAAAGCTAAAAATTCAACTAATTACACTCAGTGCGACTCTTTATTAATGGGTAACAAATGTGGAGCTCACACTGTTCCTTATATAAAAAATAAAAACTCCGAGTCAAATATTGCTCATGAGGCAACCACATCCAAGATTAGTGAAGAGCAGTTACATTATTGTCAACAAAGAGGATTAAATCCAGAGGAAGCTGTTGGTTTAATTGTTAACGGTTTTTGTAAAGAAGTATTGCAACAATTACCTATGGAATTTGCTGTAGAAGCGCAAAAACTTGTAGGTATCAGTCTGGAAGGAAGTGTTGGTTGATATGCTTAAAATAAATAATTTAAATGCAACCATCGATGATAAGTCTATTTTAAACGGACTATCCTTAGATATAAATCCCGGCGAGGTTCATGCAATTATGGGACCTAATGGATCTGGAAAAAGTACATTATCAAATATTCTATCTGGAAAAAAAGGTTATGAAGTTTCTGGGGAAGTTCTTTTTGAAGAAAAAGATTTATTTGAGCTTGAAACAGAGGAAAGAGCACACAAGGGTATATTTTTAGCTTTCCAATATCCTTTAGAAATTCCAGGTGTAAATACAAATATATTTTTAAAAACTTCTTTAAATGCTGTTAGAAAAGCTAGGGGTGAGAAAGAGCTTGATGCTATTGAGTTTCTAAAATTAGTAAAAGAAAAGTCTAAAGAATTAAAATTTGATGAGGAAAAATTAAACAGACAATTAAATGTTGGTTTTTCTGGAGGAGAAAAAAAGAAAAATGAAATTTTACAGATGTCGTTGCTAGCTCCAAAACTTTCAATTTTAGATGAAACAGATTCTGGTTTAGATATTGATGCTTTAAAGATTGTTGCAGATGGAGTTAACACATTAAGAGATAAAAATAATTCATTTTTAATTATTACACACTACCAAAGATTACTTGATTATATAAAACCAGACTTTGTTCATGTTTTGATTAATGGAAAAATTGCAAAATCTGGTGGTCCAGATTTAGCTTTAGAATTAGAGAAAAAAGGATACGAAAATTTTAATTAAATGAAAGAACAATTACAAAAAGATTTTTATAATAGTATAAAAAATTTAAGTTTATCTCAAAAAGATATTGAGATAAAAAAATTTTGTTTAGATAATTTTATAGACAAAGGTTTTCCAAATAAAAAAGAAGAAGATTGGAAATTTACAGATCTTAATCAAATAATAAAAAATAATATTGGAGAACTTAGTTTTTATAATGATCAAGCTTCTACTAATAAAGTTGATACCTCTGTATTTGTAGATGGATTAGAGCACAATAAAATAGTTTTTATAAATGGTAGAATTGAAAAAATTGATTTTGAATATGAAAAAAAAGATCAAATAGAAATAATTGATCAATCAGAAACTATAAATGAATTTGAAAATAGTAATTCATTATCTGACTTAAATAATGCCTTTACTAATAAATGTTTTAAAATATTAGTAAAAAAAGGTTATCAGTTAGCAAAACCTCTTATTATCTATCATACAACAAATTCAAAAATTTGGTCTAAAAACATTAATTTACGACTTAATTTTCAACTAGATAAAGATAGCTCGTTAAGATTAATTGATTTGTTTAATGATACATCTGAAAAGAATTTTTTAAATATATTTTATAACTTTGAATTAAAGGAAAATGCTGTTTTAAAAAACTATAAAGTAGATAAATTTGAGAATAAAAATATTAAGTATTCTTTTAATAATATTGATCAAGACAAGAACAGTATTTCTGAAACATTTATTTTATCTTCTGGATCAAATTTTTCTAAAAATGAGATAAACTGTAATTTAAACGGAGTTTATGCATCAGCTTTTGTTAATGGTGTTTTTTCATTGAATAAAGATAAACATCACGAAATTAGATCAATAATAAATCACTTAACTGAAAATACAAAAAGTTATCAATTAATTAAAAGTGTCTTAGAACAAAGCTCTAAAGCAGTGTATCAAGGGAAAATATTTGTAAATTCAGATGCTCAGAAAACTGATGGATATCAATTGAGTAAAGCAATATTGTTAAATAAAGAATCGGAGTTTAATGCCAAGCCAGAACTAGAAATTTATGCTGATGACGTTAAGTGTTCGCATGGTTCAGCATCAGGCAGTTTAAATGAAGACTCTATATTTTATTTAATGTCTAGAGGTTTAAGTTATCAGCAGTCAAGGGAGTTATTGATTAATGGTTTTCTGCTTGACGTTGTGGAAAAAATTACTGACTCAGAAATAAAAAACTTAATAAAAAATATGCTTGGAATTAAAGAATGAATATTGATCAAATAAAAAAAGAATTTCCAATTTTTGATGAAAAAATTCAAAATAATGATCTAGTTTATTTAGATAGTGCAAATTCTTCACAAAAACCAAAAATAGTTGTGGATAGAATTAATGAATTTTATACCAAACAATTTTCTAACGTTGGAAGAAGTGTTCATTATCTTGCTGTAGCAGCAACAAATTTATACGAAAATACAAGATCATCAGTTCAAAAATATATCAACGCTAAAGATAAAAATGAAATTGTTTTTACAAAAGGTGCTACAGAAGCATTAAATTTAGTTGCTAATACATTAGGCCAAAGTTACCTACAGGAGGGTGATGAAGTATTAATTACGGAACTTGAGCATCATTCAAATTATGTGCCATGGCATTTCTTAAGAAAATCAAAAAATATAAAAATTAATTTTGCTGAAATAAATGAAGAAGGTGAAATTACACTTGAAGAAATAGAAAAGAAAATAACTCCAAAAACAAAATTAATCTCTATTACTCATCTGTCGAATGTAACAGGTGCAATTTTACCCGTAAAAGAAATTACCCAGCTTGCACATTCAAAGGGAATAATTGTTGTAGTCGATGGATGTCAGGGAGCACCACATTTAAAACTAGATATGCAAGATTTAGATTGTGATTTCTATGCAATTTCATGTCACAAAATGTATGGACCTACAGGTTTGGGAGTTCTATATGGCAAAAAAAAATGGTTAGAAGAATTACCTCCATACCAAGGTGGTGGAGGAATGATAAATGAAGTTAAAAAAGATAGGATTTCCTATGGTGAACTACCTAATAAATACGAGGCTGGTACGATGGCTACAGCACAAGTAATTGCTTTTGACCAATCAATAAAATTTTTAGAAAGCATTGGCATCGAAAATGTTATGAAATATGAAGCTGATTTAGTTGAATATGGGCAAGAACTATTACAAAAAAATAACTCAGTTAAACTTATCGGAAATCCAAAAAATAAAGGAGGGGTTTTATCATTCACTATAGAAGGAGTTCACCCTCATGATATAGCAACTATCTTGGATGAGGATGGGGTTGCAATAAGAGCAGGACATCATTGCTGTCAAATTCTACATGACAAATTAAACATTCCAGCAAGTGCAAGAGCATCAGTTGGTATATATAATACAAAAGAGGATTTAGATCAGTTGAATGAGTCAATTAACAACTGTAAAAAAATATTTAATTTATAATGAATTTAAAAGAACTTTATCAAGAAATTATATTAGAACACGGTAAGAATCCAAGAAATCTTAGAAAGACAGAAGGTTTTAATAAAGACGCTAAAGGTAATAATCCACTTTGTGGTGATAATGTTCATGTTTATTTAAAACTAAATGGACAAAAAATTGTAGAAGATGCATCCTTCGAAGGGAGTGGTTGTGCGATTTCAATGGCTTCAGCTTCTATAATGACAGATTTAATCAAAGGAAAAAATGAGCATGAGGCTAAAGAGATAGTTGAGGATTTTTTAGGAATGATTACGGAAAATCCTGAATTAAAATCTAAGTATTTGAGTGAAGATGAAAAAACTAAACTAATGTGTTTATCTGGTGTTAAGCAATATCCAATGAGAGTTAAGTGTGCAACTTTATCTTGGCATACAATGGTTTCTGCTTTTGATGAAAAAACTGAGGAAGTAAAAACGGAAAATTAAATTATGTCAAAAAAAGAACAGATAATTGAAGAAATAAGAAAAATTTATGACCCTGAATTACCTGTAAATATTTACGAATTGGGTTTGATTTATGATATTAAGGTTGAGAACGATAAGTTTGCTAAAATTAAAATGACTTTGACTACACCAAATTGCCCAGTAGCTGAAAGTTTACCTAAAGAGGTAAAAGATGGTGCAATGCAAGTTGAAGGTATAGAGGATGTTGATCTTGAGTTAGTTTGGGATCCACCGTGGAACAAAGATATGATGTCAGAAGCAGCAAAATTGGAATTGAATTTATAATGAACCCAATAATTAAATTAAGTGATAACGCAGCATTACGAATAAAAGAAATAATGTCTAATGCTGAAAAAGATTCTATTGGTGTTAGGGTGTCAGTTAAATCAGGTGGTTGTGCAGGGATGTCATACGTGATGGAGTACACAAAAGAGTTAAATCCTAATGACGAAATTATTGAGGATAAGGGTGTGAAAGTATTTGTTGATTCAGCTGCTATTATGTATCTTCTTGGTACTGAAATGGATTATAAAAAGGAGGAATTGTCCTCATCATTTGTTTTCAATAATCCAAATGAAACTGAGCGTTGCGGCTGCGGAGAGTCTTTCAAAATATCATAAGTTGTATTATCCCATTTAACGCATATCTGTATTGCATTATATGCATATCTAGTATATAGATTCGTTATGAACAAATTTGAGTTTAAAAATCTTGTTAAAAACTTAAAAGACTCTTTAAAGGAAAAAACATTCTTTAAAGAACTACGTAAAGAAGTTGAAACCGGTGCGAACGGCACACAAGATTACGTAGTTAAGAAAGGTGTTAACAAAGATACAATTGCAACAACTAGACAGTAATTAAATTTATTAGCTACTGTAATACATCTCAAACTCTACAGGATGAGGTGCATGTTCAAATTTGTGAATTTCTTCAAACTTAAGAGCAATGTAAGCATCAATTTGATCATCAGTAAAGACACCGCCTTGAGTTAAAAACTCTCTGTCTTTATCTAAACTTTCCATCGCTTCTCTTAAAGAACCACAAACTGTTGGAATAGCTTTAACTTCTTCAGGTGGTAATTCATATAAATCTTTATCAAAAGACTCACCTGGGTGAATTTTATTTTTAATTCCATCAATTCCAGCCATTAACATAGCTGCGAAAGTTAAATACGGGTTTCCTGCAGCATCTGGGAATCTAATCTCACATCTTGCACCTTTTTTGCTCAATGTGATCGGTATTCTACAAGAAGCAGATCTATTTCTTGCTGAATATGCAAGAAGAACTGGAGCTTCAAAACCTGGAATTAATCTTTTGTAACTGTTTGTTGTAGAGTTAGCAAAAGCATTAATTGCTTTAGCATGTTTTAAAATTCCGCCAATATAATGCAAAGCGGTTTCACTTAATCCTGAATAAGCATCACCTGAAAATACCGGTGTATCACCTTTCCAAATAGATTGGTGGATGTGCATACCTGAACCATTGTCACCAGCAACTGGCTTTGGCATAAAAGTTGCAGTTTTTCCAAATGAATGTGTCACCATTTGAACAACATATTTATATAATTGCACGTTATCAGCTTGGTTTACTAAAGTTCCAAAGTACATTCCAAGCTCGTGCTGACTAGGAGCAACTTCATGGTGATGTTTTTCAACTTTAATACCAACTTCTTTTAAATTTTTAAGATATTCACCACGCATGTCTTGTTCACTATCAACTGGTGGCACTGGGAAATATCCTCCCTTAATTTGAGGTCTATGACCCATGTTTCCATTTTCATATTCTTTACCTGAATTGTAAGGACCTTCTTTACTATCTAATTTAAATCCACACTCATTCATATCATTTTTGATTCTTACATCGTCAAAAACAAAAAATTCTGGCTCAGGTCCAAAAAAAGCTTTATCACCTATACCTGAAGCTTTTAAATATTCTTCAGCTTTTTTAGCAACACCTCTTGGATCTCTTTCATAAGGATCTTTTTTAATTGCATCTAGAATGTCACAAAACAAAACCACAGTATTATGAGACGTAAAAGGATCCATGAACATTCTTGCAGTATCAGGTTTTAAAATCATGTCAGATTCATTAATTGCTTTCCAACCAGCAATAGACGAACCGTCAAAAAAAACACCTTCATTCAACATACCTTCATCAACTATTGAAGCATCCATTGTTAAGTGTTGAAGTTTTCCTCTTGGATCAGTGAATCTTAGATCCACAAATTCTGCTTCTTTTTCTTTGATAAATTTTAATACGTTTGCTGCACTCATTTTGTCTCCTATGTAATTTTGTTTGGCCTAATTAGCAAAAAAATACTTAAAAATATTGCTTATTTAATAAATAACACCTATGCAATTTTCACATAAGTAGTGTAATTAGTCACTAAAATAATAAATTAATTAAACTTGTGAATTCAATATTAAATAAAGAGCCAGTTTTAAGAGCAGAAAAATCTCTAAAACAATTTAACCCAGATCTCAAAGTGATTGTTTTAGAGCAAACAGCCAGAACAGCTAACGATGCTGCTACAGCTTTAGGTTGCAAAGTAGGAGCCATTGTCAAAAGCTTACTTTTTAAAGCGGGGGATAGTTTTGTTTTATGTTTAGTTTCTGGAGATAAGAGATGTTCATTAAATAAATTAAAAAAAATTTTAGATGAAAAAGATGTTTCAATGGCGAACCCAGAAGATGTTAAAAAAATTACTGGATATACAATTGGTGGAGTATCTCCAACAGGACATTTAACAAAAATAAAAATTTTCATTGATGAAACTTTAAATAGATTTTCCTCTACTTTTGCAGCCGCAGGTCATCCTAATGCAGTATTCGAAATAAATTTTGAAAATTTAATTAAATTAACTTCTGGTGAGATAAAAGAGATAACTGAATGAGACAACCAAAATTAATTGATTACTTTTTATTGACAATATTATCTCTTATATGGGCTTCTGCGTTTTTTAATATAAAAATAGCAACTTATTCTTTTGGCCCAGTTACAATTGCTTTCCTAAGGGTATTTTTTGGAGCAATTCCAGTTTTACTATTGTGTTATTTTAAAAATATAAAAGTTGAAGCTTTTTCTAAAGATTGGCATTGGTTTGCAATGATAGGGTTTATTAATTTGGTAGCTCCATTTTTCTTAATTGCTTATGGAGTTAAATCAGTTCAAAGTAATTTGGCAGCTATATTAATGTCAACTACTCCTTTAAGCTCCACAGTGCTAGCTCATTTTTATACAAAAAACGAAAAATTCAATTTAGTAAAAACTATTGGGATTTTAATTGGATTTTCTGGAATAGTTTTTTTATTTTCTGACAATCTTTTAATAGATGAAAATAATTTTGTTTCAGCTTTGTTGATATTACTTGGATCAACTTGTTATGTTGTAGGTGGGGTACTAACGTTAAAAATAAGCAAGAAAAAAAACGAAAATGTAACTGGATCTATTTTAATTTGGGCGATAATTATTTTGTTACCATTAACATTTTTAATTGAACAACCCTTTCAAGCTATACCAAGAACAGACTCTCTTATATCAGCTATTTATTTAGGAATTGTTCCTACAGGAATTGCTTGGTTGTTACGTTTTAGAATTTTGACTACAAATGGATTAATTTTTCAATCTCAAGTTTCTTATTTGATACCAATTTTTGGAACTATTTTAGGTTACATATTTTTAAAAGAATTAATTACTACAAAAGTTTTAATTTCTTTAATTGCAGTTTGCATTGGTATTTACTTTGTTAAAAAAGGCGGAAACAAACAGGTTATTTAATTTTTTTCAAGAGCTTCAATTTTAAGTTATCAGTTTAATTGCCATTCTTATTGCGACAAAAATTACAAGAAAAGAAGTTAGTAGAGCTAAAATTTTGTTCGATAAAAATTTAATGTTTAATAAGCTACCAATTTGTCCTCCAATAAGCACCGTTAAAAATAATGGCCAGTAGTTAATAACCTGATCCAAAACTTGATCTTTTGTTAATTGTCCGGCTATTCCAAAGATAGAATTGATTAAAATAAATAAAGATGCACTACTTGTGATATGTCTAGGGTATCCAGCTTTCATTAAAAAAAGAAGGGGGCTTAAAAAAATTCCTCCACCAATCCCTACTAATCCTGACATAAAGCCAATTATCGATCCAATAGAAATTGAGATCAATCTTGGTATTTGGTTAATTTTAATTTTCTCTTTATTAAAAGACTTACTCTCAATTAATAAAAAAATGCCTGCAACCAATAAAACACAAAATAATAAAATCTCAAATAAACTTTTTTCAATTGTTATTGATCCGCCAATAAATGCAAATGGAATAGAGCCAATTAAATAAGGAAAAAGTAAATTAAAATTTATGTTTTTAGATCTTATGAAATTAATAGAATTACCAGATACAACAATAATGTTACATACAAGAGCTATAACGGGGAATATTGTGTAAGGTACACCCCAAATTAAAAGTATTGCAAGATATGTTGAGCCACCTCCAAATCCAACGCTTGAGTATATTAAAGCGGTTACAAAAAAAAGAATTGATAATATAATCATTTTTAAATTATGGATGTAAATATAGCTTTATTAACTGTAACAGATACAAGAACATTTGATAATGATAAATCGGGTGCAATCTTGGTTAAAAAAATTAAAGAAGCCAAACATCATTTAGTTGATAGAAAAATTTGCAAAGATAATAAAGAGGATATTGTAAAAATTTTAAAAGAATGGACA
>CACKXG010000005.1 GCA_902604035.1 uncultured Pelagibacteraceae bacterium | reverse complement strand
AAATACAAATGAAATAGTAAAAGTAGGACCATCGGAATCAATGTCCAAATCAAAAAAAAATACAATTGATCCAGAAAATATAATAAATAATTTTGGAGCAGACTCAGTTAGATTGTTTATTTTATCAGATAGTCCCCCAGAAAAAGATGTTCAGTGGTCTGAGGAAGGAATGTCAGCCTCATTTAAATTTATACAAAAACTTTGGAGTCTTCATAATAAAATTATAAAGGAGATAAAATTAAACCACCAAGAAGATAAAAATGAAGAACTTGAAAAATTTACTCACAAATTTATAAAAAAAATAACGGACAATCTTAATAATTTTAGTTACAATATCGTTGTTGCCAATATGCATGAAATGCATGCGTACTTATTTAAAGAAATAGAAAACAAATACAATAAAGACAAAATTTTGGAGAACTATAGAAAAATTTTAATATCTATTTTGCCGGTGGTACCTCACTTCGCAAATGAATGTTTAGATAATTTAGGATTAAATAAAGAGTTAAATTGGCCCTCATACGACAACAAACTTATAGAAGAAAAAAATAGTTTAATTGTAATACAGGTAAATGGTAAAAAAAGAGGATTGGTAACTTTGCCCAAAAATTCTTCTGAGGACGATCTGTTAAAATTAATTATGACTGATAGCAAAATATTTAAATATATTGAGGGGAAAAATATAAAGAAAAAAATATATATTAAAGATAAACTTCTAAACGTTATAATTTAAAAATAATGATAAAGAAACTTTCAATATTAATATTATTTTTTATATATGGTTGTGGATATACTGCTATATACAAAGACAATAAGATAAACAACTACAATATAATTATATCAAAGATGAGTGGTGATATTGTAATGAATAAATTAATTAAAAATGAACTTGAAATCGTTTCAAATAAAAATTCGAAAAATAACTATTATGTTAAATTAAATTCAATCTACTCAAAAGAAATTAAATCAAAAAATAAAAGTGGAATAGCATCTAACTATGAAATTACAATAGAGGCAAGGTTTGATATAGATTCAGAAATAATTACATTTGAAGAAAGGTTTATTGTTAAAAACATATCAGATTCAATTGAGCAGAAAAATTATGAAGACATAATTAAGAAAAATTTTGCATCTTCAATTAGAGAAAAATTAATGACAAAATTGTTGAGTCTACAATGATAATCAAATCATATGAAATTGATAAAATAAATAAAGATATAACAAATTTTTATCTTTTTTATGGAAAAAATAAGGGATTAAAAAAAGAGTTAGCTGAATATGTCTTAAAAGAGGAAAAAAATATAATAAACTACGATGAAAAAGAAATTTTAGATAATACTGAAATATTTATTGAGAATATTCTGTCAGGCTCTCTTTTTGAAAATAAAAAAGTAATAATAATTAAACGTGCTTCTGACAAAATATTTAAAATAATTGAAAATCTAATAACTAGAGAATTAAAGGATTTAAAATTTATAATTGATACAGACAACCTGGATAAAAAATCAAAACTAAGGTCTTATTTTGAAAAAAGTAAAATATGTGTATGCATACCATTTTACCCAGACAATCAACAAACTTTGTCTAAATTAACATTTAATTTTTTTCGTGAGAAAAAAATAATGATTTCAAATGTAGATATAAATTTAATCATAAATAAATCAAATGGTGATAGAGAAAATTTAAAGAATGAGCTAAACAAGATAGAAGCATTTTGCTTAAGCAACAAAAGAATAACATCAGAAGAAATTGCAAAGCTCACCAACCTGAGCGAAGATCATAATATTTCAGAGCTAGTCGATAATTGTTTTGCTAAAAATAACAGAAAAATAGTTAAAATTTTAAATGAAAACAACTTCAGCAAAGAGGATGCCATTATAATAATTCGTACCTTTTTAATTAAATCTAAAAAAATTTTAAGCTTGAGAAGACAATTTGAGTCAAACAATGATTTAGAATTAACTATTTCCTCAGCTAAACCTCCCATATTTTGGAAAGATAAAGAAATTACAAAAAAACAAATACAAAATTGGAACTCAAAAAAAGTTAAACAACTAATCTACGCACTGAATAAGACTGAATTGCAGAGTAAAAAGAATATAAATAATGCAATTAATTTAATTACAGATTTTATTTTAAGCAAATTTTCTGCCAAAAATTATATTTAAATTTTTCTTACTTATTTTATTTTTGTAAATTTTGATAATATCAAATTTCCTCTTTTAACAAAAAAAAGATCCTGTCCTTTGTAAATATCAAAACAAGTTCTTTTATCATTTATATTAAAGCTTGCTCTGTCAGTCATAATTATAAAATCTGCCTCACTTGGATCTGTAATGTTAAATTTTTTATACCTTTTTGATAAATAATAACGAGCGATATGAGCATCTCCCCCACATACAGCTATATTGAATTTATCAAATTTTTTTCCACCAACTTCCTCTGGTAAATTTTGAATTAATTCTTTCCAAGATGTATTCCAGTAATCATTTTCAAATTTATTTGCAGCTTTATCTAAACTAATAAAATTATAATTTAAATAAGAATACTGATATGGGGAAATAATAATAAATCTATTCAACGATAAAATTAATAAAAATGTAAAAATAACAGACAATATCAAATATGGATAATTTTTTTTGAAGTTAAGAAAAAAATGAATAATACAAAATGCACTAATTGTACAAAAGAAAGGTATTAAAAATAAAAATAATCTAATTCCATCATAAATTTTAACATTTAGTACAATTGTTAAAAAAATTACGAAAAAGATAATAAATAAATTTAAAAAAATAAATTTAGAAAATTCATTTAAATGATTTTTAAAAAAATCTTTTTTTAAAAAAATAAAAATAATTGAAATAAAAAATAGTAAGGTTTGATAAATTGGCATTTTAAATAGTAAAAAGCTTAAAAAATATGTTTTTGGAGTGTTTGATGTCTCATAGAAAACACCATTGATTAAACCTAATTTAGGACCGGCTTGCCACGAAATAGAGTTTTTTAGAGTTTCAAGAAAAATATTTAAATTACCCTGATGCAAATGTGGCCAAGTAAGCAAAGTAAGAAATGATATAATTACTACGCAAATAATTATATCAGATATCTTTTTTTTTAAAAATTTCCCTAGGCTGTATTCAAATTGCTTAATATAACTAATAATCCCAAACAATATTATTGGAAAAATTATTCCTAAAAAAGAAATTCTGATGCCACAACCAAAACCAATAAATATTGAAAAAAGAATTAAATTTTTCAAATCCTCCTTTTTTGAAATATATTTATAAAAAAAATATAAAAACCATATTAGAGAAAAGAAAATTATTGTATCTTTTGGGTTAATTCCCATATGCCCAAAAAAGAAAGGATTTAAAATTGTAAGCAATGAACTTATTAAAGCCAGAAGTTCATTTTTTGTAAATAATTTTATAAAACGATACAGTCCGTATATTGCAAGAGCTGCAAAAGTAAAATTAATAAAGTGTTTAATATTAAAAAAAAAGTTCCCAAAAAATTTTGGATAAAATTTGTATATTATATGGCTAATTGAACTACTAATTGTATCATATAATCCAGGGTAAAATTGATTGTTAGCATATTGATAATTTTGATATTCTCCAAATGAAATTAGATAACGAAATCGACGTATTCCATTAGCTGCATGAAAAGGTTCGTCCCATGAACCCCCAATTATTAAGGAATTCCATAATCCAAAAAAAAACAAAATTAATATTATTATTTTTAAAAAAATTATTAATTTATTAGGATAATACATAAGAATTAATAATAAGATTTAATTATATCTATAATCTTATTTAATTGATCTAAATCTTTATATTCAAAACTTATTTTACCTTTATTTCTTTTATTATTTTGTATATCAACATTTAAACCAATTTTATTTGAAATAGATAATTCAAGGGCAATTAAGTTAGAGTCCTTAGATAACTTGGTCTTTTTTTTATTTTTAAAGATTCTAACAAAATTTTCAACTTGTCTTACAGTAAGTCTTTTTTCAATAATTTTATTTGCAACAAAACTTGCATTTTCAAGACCAACTAAAATTTTTGCGTGACCTGCTGTTAATTTTTGAGTTTCAATTAATTTAATTACATCATCAGGCAAAGTTAAAAGTCTTAAAGAGTTTGCAATATAACTTCTGCTTTTTCCAATGAATTTTGATACTTTATCTTGATCGTAAGAAAATTCATCAATAAGTTTTTTGTATCCTTGTGCTTCTTCAAGAGGATTAAGGTCGTGCCTTTGAACATTTTCTACAATAGCAAATTCTAAAGATTTTAAATCATCTGCTTCTGTTATTACAACAGGCACATTATGAAGACCTGCTCTTTGTGCTGCCAGCCATCTTCTCTCACCGGCAATTATTTCAAACTTTGATCTATCATCGTTAGAATTTCTAACGATTATAGGCTGTATCATTCCTCTTTCTTTAATTGAATTTGTTAGATCTTCCAAACTAGCTTCATCAAATATCTTTCTTGGTTGATACTTGTTTGGAATCAGATCACTAATTGATACTTGATTTTTTTGAGGTTCAATTTTTGTCTCACCAATCAACGATGAAAGTCCTCTTCCTAATCCTTTTTTAATTTTATCCATTAAGCAGCACTCCCAATTGTTGATTCTTGATTTATAAACTCGTCAGTAAAACTAAAATAAGATTTACTTCCAGGACATGTCTTGTCATAAATCAATACTGGCATGCCATGGGAAGGTGCTTCTGATAATCTGACATTCCTTGGTATGACAGTTGAGTAAACTTTTTCACTAAAATAATCTCTAGCTTCTTTCTCTACTTGAGATGAAAGCTTATTTCTTTTGTCGTACATCGTTAAAAGTATGCCCCTAATTTTCAAATCTGGATTTAAACTTATTTTTATCCTTTCAATTGTTTTCATTAGCTGTGTTAAGCCCTCTAGTGCAAAAAATTCAGTTTGAAGTGGCACCAATAATGAATTCGAGCTTACAAGAGCCATTACTGTTAATAAGCTCAATGAAGGTGGGCAATCAACCAAGACATAATCATATAAACTTCTAGAATCGTTTAAATATGCGGTTAATTTAGTCTTTAGTATAAAAGCCCTGTTATTATCATCAGCCGTCTCTACTTCTAAACCTGATAAATCTACATTGGATGTGATAATATCTAAATTTTTGAACTGTGTTTTTTTAATCACCTCACTAATTTCTCTAGTTCCATTCAAAACTCCGTAAATTGTATCACTTGAGTTATCCGTATTAGATAATCCTAGACCTGTGGTAGCATTACCTTGTGGATCTAGGTCAACTACTAAAATTTTTTTATCTATTTGAGATAAACCTGCTGCAAGATTAATCACCGTAGTAGTTTTTCCAACCCCACCCTTTTGATTTATGACCGAAATAATTTGCATTTAATTTTTTTTATAATTTTTTTAATTTTTTTTTTTAATTTTTTTAATATTTATTAAAAATGAGTCTTCACTTGTTAAACTTTTCTTTTCTGTATACTCCAGATCCCAATTTTTTTTGGAATTTTCAAAAATTTTTTTTCCACTTTTCCCCATAAAAAAAATTAAATTTTTATATTTTGAAAAATTTTCATATACTAATTCTAAAACTACTGGCATTGGTTTAAATGCTCTGGACATTATCGTTCCTGTTTCTAAATTTTTTATTTCAAAAATATTTTTTTGAAAAACCTTTGTGTTTAGATTTAATTTTTTTGAAACTTCCTTTAAAAAATGGCTTTTATGGTAACTTTTTTCATAAAGGTGCACATTCATATTATTTTTCATATTTTTTAGTATAATTGCCACGATTATACCTGGCATACCCCCTCCTGAACCTATATCTGTAGTTGTATTGCTCTTTAAGTCAACAAAATCAATAATTTGTGCAGAATCTATAATATGACGGTCAATTATTGCCTTTTTTGATGCTGTATTTTGGCTAATTATGTTAATTTTTTTATTTTTTTCAAGAATCATAGATATATAGTTTTCAAAGTCCAAAAATGTTTCACGTGAAACATTTAAGTGATTGATTCTAGAATAAGAATTTAAAATTTCCTGATCCATTAAGCTATATGCTTAATAGACTTTCTTTTGACATGTGACAACAAAATATATACAGCAGCAGGAGTTATTCCGTCAATTCTTAGAGCTTGACCCATTGTTTTGGGCTTTATTTCCCTAAATTTTGCTTTTACCTCATTGGATAAACCTGATAGCTCATCATAATTGATTTTATCTGGAATAATTAAGTTTTCGTCCCTCTTAAATGCTAAAATATCTGCTTTTTGTTTCTTTAAATATCCTCTGTAATGTGCGTTAATTTCCACTTGTTCATCAATTTCTTTATTGAAAAAAGGTATATCTGACCATATTTCTCTAATTTTACTCATATTTACCCCTTTTTGAGTTAAAACTTCACTAGATGATCTCAATATTCCGTCTTTAGCTATTTTTATTCCAAATTTTTGGGCTTTTGATGGTGAAATCTTGGATTCGCGCATTTTTATATTAATTTGACTGATTTGTTTAAATTTACTTAAATATGCAGCTTTTCTCTGATCAGCAATTAAACCAATATCTATTCCCTTAGCAGTTAATCTTTGGTCAGCATTATCTGATCTCAAACTCAATCGATATTCTGCTCTTGATGTAAACATTCTGTATGGCTCAGCTACCCCTTTGGTCACCAAATCATCAATCATTACTCCAATGTAGGCGTCAGATCTATCAAGTATGAAAGGTTCTAATTTTTTTACGGACAAAGCAGCATTTATTCCTGCTATCAGGCCCTGCGCAGCAGCTTCTTCGTATCCTGTAGTTCCATTAATCTGGCCAGCGAGATAAAGATTGCTTATCTTCTTAGTTTCAAGGGTTAAGAATAGTTCACGTGGATCTACATAGTCATATTCGATTGCATATCCTGGTCTTAATATTGTAACATTTTCTAAGCCATTGATATTATTACATATTTCTTGTTGCACATCAGCTGGAAGTGATGTTGAGATACCATTTGGGTAAATTGTGTGATCATTTAGACCCTCAGGTTCTAAAAATATCTGATGACGAACTTTATCTGCAAATTTTACTATTTTATCTTCTATTGATGGACAATATCTTGGACCTACTCCTTTTATACTACCTGAGTACATAGCACTCTTTGATAAATTCTTCTCTATAATTTTATGAACCTTCTCATTTGTATATGTCATTCTACATGACACTTGTTTATTTAAATTTTTTTTTGTTAGGAATGAAAAAAAATAAGGATCATCATCTGCAAATTGTACCTCTAAGTTTTCAAAATTAATTGTCCTTGAATCTAATCTTGGTGGGGTTCCGGTTTTTAATCTTCCAATTTTAAAATTATATTTTGCTAATTGCTCACTCAAACCCGTAGAAGGTTTTTCGTCGTATCTACCTGCTGGAGTTCTTTCATCGCCTATATGTATCAAACCATTTAAAAAAGTCCCTGTTGTGAGTATTATCTTATTGGATAGAACTTTCTTTCCCTCTTTGGTTTCAAATCCACTTATTGCATTTTTATCAAAAATAAACTTAATTACTGAATCGGAAAAAATGCTTAAATTACAATAGTTTAGCAATTTTTCTTGCATATACTTTCGATATAATGATCTGTCTGATTGAGTTCGTGGTCCTCTGACTGCTGGTCCTCTACTTCTATTTAATAATCTAAATTGTATACCTGATTTATCTGCAACATCTCCCATAACACCGTCAAGAGCATCTATTTCTCTAACTAAATGGCCTTTACCCAAACCACCTATTGCAGGGTTACAAGACATCTCACCAATAGTTTCTATTTTGTGAGTAAATAGGGCAGTATCCACTCCAAGTCGAGCAGAAGCTGCTGCAGCTTCACATCCCGCATGTCCACCTCCAATTACGACTACATCAAATGACAAATCATTTTTCATAATCCAAATCTATATGTGATTATATAATTTACAAGATAAGCTTAATTTTTTATAAATAAGCCATATTTATCAACGTTTATTGATGAAAAAGGTGCAAAAAACCAGCAAAATAGTGTATTACTTGCCGATACAAAAATCATTGAAAATACTACCTAATATCTCCTCTACATCAACTTTTCCAACTATCATACCTAAATGTCTAGTAGCTAATCTTAAATCTTCTGCAGCTTTATCAAAATCTTCGATTTCTTTTTTTTTATTAAAGTTATTTAGATGATCCAAACACTGTTGCAGATGTTGTCTGTGTCTCTCTCTTGTAATTAAAATATCATCACTTGTAATAAATTTGTTTTTTAAATCATTTTTTATTTTTAAAATTAATTCTTCAATGTTTTTATTTTCTTTTATTGAAATTAAAACATGATTTGTTTTTTTAATTTCTGGATCAATATCTTTTTCTAAAAGATCAGACTTATTTATAACTAAAATTGCATTTTCATGTAACAAATCCTTCAAAATGTTACTAAAATCAAGGTTTTTTACATCTACTACAACAAGTTTTAGATCTGCTTCTTCTGCTCTATTTAAGGTTAATCTAATTCCTTTCTTTTCGATCTCATCTTTAGAATCTCTTATGCCAGCTGTATCAGAGATTATAACAGGATAGCCATCTATATTAAGATGTGTTTCGATTACATCTCTAGTAGTACCAGCAATCTCGGACACTATTGCAACATCTCTATTAGATAAATGATTCATCAAACTAGATTTGCCAGCATTAGTGGGTCCTAGGATAGCAATTTTAAACCCTTCTCTAATTCTTTCTCCAACTTTTTGATCATTTAATATTCTTTTAATTTTTTTTATTGCTTCATCTGCAGTTATTTTAATCTCTTCTAAAATATTATTCGGCAAATCTTCTTCGGGAAAATCAATTTTAGCCTCGACATGGGATAAAATTTTTAAAAGTTTTTCTCTTAAAAAATTAAATTGGTCTGCTGATTTTCCATTCATGATTTTAATAGCTTGTTGTCTTTGAATTTCAGTTTCTGCAGAAATTAAATCAGCAATACTTTCAGCTTTGAGTAAATTTATTTTTCCATTTTGAAAAGCTAGTTTTGTAAATTCACCTGGTTCAGCTAATCTACAATTTTCAATATCTGAAAGACAGGAATGTAAAGCATCGACAACGGCTTTACTCCCATGAACATGTATTTCAGCCATATCTTCACCTGTGTAGCTCTCAGGCCCTGGAAACCATAGTATTACACCTTCATCAACTAGCTCAGAAGTGTTGATTTTATTGATTTTTCTAAGTGTTGCTACTCTGGGTTTTGGCAGACTTTTACGAGTTAATAATTCAATAACCTTGGAAGTTTCTTGTCCAGAAATTCTTATTACAGCAATACCAGATACTCCTGGTCCACTTGATAAAGCATAAATAGTCATAAATATTTTTTAAATATACACCTTACATGAACGAATAAATATTATAAATTTTTAATCAAATAAATTTATTATATTTTGACATGCAGTCTGAAGAATTGTTATTCGAAGAAGCTAAAAAACTTCATATAAATGGTAAAATTAAAGAAGCACAAGTAATTTATTTAAAGTTACTAAAAACTAATTCAAAAAATAGTAATTTACTGTATTTGCTTGGAACAACTTATGTTCAACTAAAAAATTTCAAGAAAGCAAAGGAATGTTTAGACATATCTATAAAAATAAATAATGTTTTTCCAGAAAGTTATAATAGCAGAGGAGTTATTTTTTCAGAGAAAGGCGATTATTTAAATGCAATAAAAGATTACGACAAAGCTTTATCTTTAAAAAAAAATTATTTTGATGCTAACCTAAATAAGGCTGTAGCTTTAAAAAATATTTCTAAATTCAGTGAAGCAATAAAATATCTGGAAATTTGTATCAAATTAAAACCTAATGATTACAAAATTTATAATAATCTAGGAAATATTTTTAGTAGTTTAAAAAAATATACTCTTGCAAGGAATAATTATACTAAGGCTATAGAATTAAATACAAATTTTGCTGAAGCATATAGTAATAGGGGTGAGTTACTCCAGTTATATTTTGATGATTTTGAAAACGCAATTGAGGATTATAATATCGCTTTAAAAATTAATGAAAATTTAGACTACGTGAAAGGGAAGAGATTAAATGCCAAAATGGCACTACATGATTGGAAGGATTATGAAAAAGAAATTAAATTGATTAATAATGATATCAAGATGAAAAAAAAAACAATCAATCCTTTTATACACGCTTCGTTAATAGACGACCCTGATCAACAAAAAAGAATCACAGAACTTTTTTTAAAGGAACATTCTTTAACTCCACGAAAACAAAAAAATAATTTTAAAAATGACAAAATAATTATTGGATATTTCTCAGCTGAATTTCATAATCATCCTGTAATGCATTTAATTTTAGATGTTTTCAAAAACCATAACAAATCTGAATTTAAAATTTATGGATTTAATATAGGTCCTATTAAAGATGAGTGGACTGAAAAAGTCAAAAAGCATTTTGATAAATTTATTGATATATCACAAATGTCAGATTCTAAAATAAGTTCATTATGTAAAGAACTAAAATTAGATATTGCAGTTAACTTAACTGGTCATACACTAAATGCTAGGAATAATATTTTCTTTAACCAATTAGCAACAAAACAAATAAATTATTTGGGTTATCCAGGTACAATGGGTTCAGAGTACTATGACTATATAATCGCAGATAAAATTGTTATACCTGAAGAAAATAAGAAATATTTTTCAGAAAAGGTAATATATTTACCAAATTGCTACCAAGCAAATCAAAAGATAATTGAAGTTTCAGATAAAAACTTAAATAAAAAAGATTTAGGTTTACCCGAGGATAAATTTATTTTTGCTTGTTTCAATAATAGTTACAAAATCACCCCTACAATTTATAAAAGATGGATGAATATTCTAAAAAAATGTGAGTCTAGTGTTTTATGGTTATTACAAAATAAAGAATTAGGAAAACAAAATTTATGGAAGGAAGCTGAAACACAAGGAGTAAATAGGGAAAGAATTATCTTTGCTAAAAGAATTCCATTAAAGGACCACCTTAAAAGGCTTAATTTTATAGACTTATTTCTTGATACATTTCCATATAATGCTCATACGACTGCCAGTGAATCAATTAGAGCGGGGGTTCCTATATTAACTTTAAAAGGAAAATCTTTTCCTTCAAGAGTCGCTAGTAGTATTCTAACAAATATTGGTTTGGAAAATCTAATTACTTCAAATATTAAAGATTATGAAAACAAAGCTATATTTTTAGCAAACAATATTCAGGAAATAAAAAATTTGAAAAAACATTTAAAAAATAAAGTAAATACACATAAATTATTTGACAGTGAGACATTTACTAATGATTTGGAAAAAATTTATACTAAAATTTTATATCAATAGTATTATTTTTTAAAAAATTAAGTTTACTTTACTTTACTTTATCTATTAGCTCAAAAAAGTTTTTATTAAACTCTTTTTTATTAAATAAGGGACTTGAAAGTGCATTATCAAATAATTTTTTTCTTACTTCTATAAGTTGATTTTTATTACGAGATAAATTGGTAGCAATTGATATATACTCTTCTTCATTTTGAGCTATAAGGTTTTTCATTTGAATATTTTTATTAATAGACTCTCCACATCTCGAATTAAAATTATATCCTTTCATTGTTATAACCGGAACACCCATCCATATTGCTTCAAATGAAGTGGTAACTCCGTTATAAGGGAATGTATCTAGAGCAATATCAACATTCTCATATAATTTTAAATGATCTTGAAAAAATTTAGCAGTAGGAAGAAATACTACAGAATTCAAAACATCAAATTTTTTTAAAGTATTTTTGAATATTTCAGTTTCTTTTTTAGTAGAAGATTTTAATATTAACTTTGAACCATTTATATTTTTTAAAATAATTGCCCAGGTTTTTAAAACATTTTCATTAATTTTATTAAAATTATTAAAAGATCCAAAAGTGATGAATTTATTTGAAATTGATGGTGCTGGCGAATGATTTCTTTCAAAATTCAGACCTGCATGACAATTCCAAATATTTGGTAAATACAATATCTTTTCAGAATACAAAGCATGTTCATCTTCGTAGATTAAATTTTTATCTGATATTAAATAATCCATATTATTAATACCTGTGGTGTTACAGTATCCTAACCAGGATATTTGGATTTTGGCTATTCTATTTTTAAATAGAGCAATCCTATTTGTTGAGGTAACGCCCATTAGGTCAAAAATCATATCTAAATTTTCTTTTCTAATTAAGTTGATACAATCAATATCATTTAGCTGAGATATATTAATTGAATGATCTACATATTTTTTAAATAATTTAGTGCCCTCATCTTCAACATTGCTGTTCAAAAATAAATATGTTTCATATTTTTCTTTATCATACGAATCAAGAACTGTTTTTAAAAAAAAAGTTATGGAATGCGCTTTATTTATATCTGAGGATAAAAAACCAATCTTTATTTTTGAATTTTTATTATTAGGGATATCATATATTTTATCTTTAGGAATATTTGGACAATAATTTTCTAATAATTTTGAATAACTTAAAAAATCTTTCTGTTCCCAGTTGTATTTGTAATTATTAAAGAAGATCCATGAAGAGAATATAGATAAAGTGCTATCTCCCTTTTCGTGTAATTTTTTATAAAACTCTAAAATAGTATCTAAATCATTAAGCCTTTTAAATACTCTTATAGCTACAGAAACAAGTCTTTTTTCATAGCCAAAATAACTCTCGGCTTCCTTAAAAAAAACAACACTCTCTTTTAAATAACCCGTTGCACGATTAGATGTATCTTGGTAACCCAAATAATCATAAAAATCAGCAGCAGAATTAAAAAAATTAATTAAACCGTTTAATCCCGTTTGTGTGTGTTTTTCTCTAGTATAAACTTCTTTGAACTCACCAAGTGCTTTACTCAGTGACTCTTCATCCTTTTTTCTTAATAATCTTGAAATAGCCAATATATTTAATATTTCTGATGGTAATTTTTCAGGAAATGACTCCAAAAAGAAAATTAATTCTGAATATTTTTTTTCTTGAAAAAGTTTAGCTACTTCTTGTGTATTTATTTTCATAAACCTTTTAAAATAAACTCAACAAAAGAGTATTTAATTTATGTAGGTTTGTTCATTGAATTAAAAAACTCAGCATTATTTTTTGTATCTTTTAATTTTGAATTTATGAATTCGATAGCATCCATTGTTCCCATTGGCGCAATTATTCTTCTAAGCACGTTCATTTTTTGTAAATCATTTTTATCAAACAATAATTCCTCTCTTCTTGTGCCTGATTTTGTTATATCAATTGCTGGGTATATTCTTTTATCTGCAATTTTTCTATCTAGTATTGTTTCACTATTACCTGTTCCTTTAAATTCTTCGAAAATTACTTCATCCATTCTGCTTCCTGTATCAATTAAAGCTGTAGAAATTATTGTTAATGAACCACCTTCTTCGATATTTCTGGCCGCTCCGAAAAATCTTTTTGGTCTCTGAAGTGCATTTGCATCAACACCTCCGGTTAGAACCTTGCCAGAACTAGGTATTACCGCATTATATGCTCTTCCTAATCTGGTAATAGAGTCCAATAATATAATAACATCTTTTTTGTGCTCAGTTAGTCTTTTTGCTTTTTCAATAACCATCTCAGCAACTGCCACGTGCCTTTGAGCTGGTTCATCAAAAGTAGAGCTGATTACTTCACCTTTTACAGTTCTTTGCATGTCTGTTACTTCCTCTGGACGTTCATCAATCAACAGCACCATAAGATAACATTCAGGATAATTTTTTGCTATTGAGTTTGCTATACTTTGTAAAATCATTGTTTTTCCAGCTTTAGGTGGAGAAATGATTATAGATCTTTGTCCTTTACCAATTGGACTAACTAGATCAATAAGTCTTGGGGTTAAGTCTTGTTTTTTTTCGACTTTAGTAGTTTCAACTTCCATCACCAATTGTTTGTCTGGATAAAGTGGAGTTAAGTTATCAAATGCAATTTTGTGTCTTGCCTTTTCTGGTTCTTCAAAATTAATCTTACTAACTTGTAATAATGCAAAATACCTTTCGCCTTCTTTAGGAGCTCTTACCGGTCCTTCAACAGTATCACCGGTTCTCAAACCAAATTTTCTAATCTGACTTGGGCTAACATAAATATCATCCGGTCCTGGAAGATAGTTTGATTCCATTGCTCTTAAAAAACCAAAGCCATCCTGTAGTAATTGCAAAACACCTACGCCAGTAATTTCCTCTTTTTCAGCGACTTTTTTTAGAATAGCAAAAAGTATTTCTTGCTTTCTCAGTGTGCTGGCATTTTCTATACCTAGTTCCTCAGCTTGAGTAATGAGCTGTTCAGATGATTTTAGTTTTAGTTCTTGGATATTCATGATTAATTTTTTGATAAGGAATTATCAGACAATTCTAATATATATACTGCTGTTGTTATTTCAACCCTAGATTGGCTTAAAAATAACTAAAAATACAACGATAATTAAGATAACTGTGGGTATTTCGTTAACAATCCTAAAGAATTTTGCAGATCTGGTGTTTGTAGAATTTTTTAAAGCAACGAGACATTTCCCTAAATAATCATTGTAGGCTGATAACAAAATTATTAAGACAATTTTTATCTGAAACCATAATTGAGAAAAAATATCTATTCCATTGAGATAAATTAATACCAATCCAAAAACCCATGTAAAAATCATTGCAGGACGCATAATGTAGTAAAATAACCTTCTTTCCATAACTTCAAAAATATCTGTTGCTTCTTTTTTTTCTTTATTTTCAACGTGGTAAACAAAAATTCTAGGAAGATACAAAAGACCGGCCATCCAAGAAATAACCGCAATCAAATGCAAAGATTTAAATAATAAATATGAGTTCATAAATTAAATATTTCTTTCAATTAAGGATTTTAATAAAAGGATGTGATCATCATTATCATTTAAGCAAGGAACCATATCAAAATTTTCTCCTCCGGATTTTAAAAAGCTTTCTTTAGCTTGAATTTGTATTTCCTCTAGGGTTTCTACACAATCAGATGCAAAGCCTGGACAGATTGTAAGAACGTTTTTAACACCTTCTACGGGTAAATTTTCTAAAGTCTTGTCAGTATATGGCTGAAGCCATTCTTGTGGACCAAACCTTGACTGAAATGTAGTTTTAATTTCAATTGAAGTGAATTTTTCTGAAATAAGTCTTGTCGTTTTGTGACAATAACAATGATAAGGATCACCCTTGTCAAAATATTTTTTTGGTATCCCGTGATAAGAGGCTATAATTAGATCTGGTTTCCAATTTATTTCTTTTATTTTTTTATTAATCGAATTAACAAGAGCACCAATGTAAAGTTGGTCGGATTCGTAGTGAGGAATTATTTTTAAAGAGGGTTGCCACCTCATTTTCATTAAAGTTCTGTAAACCTCATCGCAAACTGTTGCCGTAGTGGCTGCTGCGTACTGAGGATAAAGAGGAAGTATCACTAAGTTTTCACAACCCATTTTGTGCAATTTATGAATCTTGCTTTTAATACTAGGATTTCCATATCTCATAGCAAAATCTATAATAATGTTTTCTTTTGACAGTACGTTTGAAATTTTCTCACTTTGTTTTTTTGTATAATAAAGAAGTGGCGACATATTTTCATCTTTCATCCAAATTTCTTTATAAGCTTTAGCGGTTTTCGAGGGTCTGAGATTTAAAATAAACAAATTCAAAATAATTTGCCAGACTAATGGATTTACCTCGATAACCCTTCTGTCGGAAAGAAATTCTCTTAAATATTTTCTTATATCAAACCAATTAGTAGAATCTGGCGTGCCTAAATTAATTATGAGTACGCCTGTTTTACCAAACTTTATAGGAGGATGATTTTTTTCAATCATTTAAAATCTCTTACAATTTTAATTAAATTTTCTACCATTTCTGAATTAGTTTCGGGCAAAATACCATGTCCAAGATTAAATATATATGGATGATCTTTAAAGATTTCCAAATAATTAGAGGCTTCCTTTTTCAAAGTTTCTTTGTCTGTTAATAAAATTTTAGGGTCTAAACCGCCTTGAATAGGTATTTTAATATCTCTAAGTATTTTTTTAGGATCAACGTTGTAATCAATACTTATAGCGTCAGGTTTAACAATGTCGCAAAAGTCTTTATAATTTTTTATTTCTCTAGGGAAACATATCACTGGAACATTTAAAGATTTTACAAAGTTTACTAAATTTAAAGTTGGGGCATAAACATAGTTGGGTAAATCTTTTTCTTCTAATAAACCTGCCCAGCTATCAAATATTTGTATTACGTTTGCGCCATTATCAATTTGGTTTTTGATATGTACTTTTAAAAATTTTTCAATAATTAATAAAATTCTATTTATTAAAAACTCATCTTTAAAGAAATCTTTTTTCAAATTTTTTTTGGGAGACTGCTGATTAATCATATAAACTAATAATGTCCATGGAGCGCCAATAAAACCAATAGTATTTTTATTTTTAAGGTTAGTGTTAGAGCTAACTTTTTTAATTGCCTTATATACACGATGTATTTTTTCTACAAAATCGATTTCATCAGTCTTTACAATTTCATTTAAATTTAATTCGCCCAATTTTGGACCAAAGTTTTTTTCAAATTCTACTTTTTGACCTAATCCATATGGAAGCATTAAAATATCTGAAAAAATTATTGCTGCGTCAAAATCAAATCTTCTAAGAGGTTGTAGAGTTATTTCTGAAGACAAGTCTTCATTTAAACATAGATTAATAAAGTTAGGATTTTCTTTCCTAATTTTTCTAAATTCTGGTAAATATCTACCTGCTTGCCTCATTATCCATATAGGATTGAATGAGGTATCTTTGTTAGTTATTACTCTGTTTAATGGTTTCATAAATAAGTATTATTAATTATTGTAGTTGTAATATATCTTGTGAATAAAGGTGATTAATTTTTATAAACATTATATTCACAATTTACCAACATCTAATGTGGTTAAAATTGTTTAAAATGAAGCTTTTTTGATCATATTAATTTTTGTGGATTGTTTTACCCTATTTATTATTAATGTTAATAAATAGCAGTTTTTACAAGGTTAATTTAAAAAATTTTAAATTGTGTAATTTAATTAAAATATTACAAACTTATTAACAATTTATTCATGAGTAATACATATCAAATATATTTAATATCTGACTCAACGGGTGAGACTTTAGATAGAATATTTTTAGCCCTGAAGGCTCAATTTTTAAATATAGAATATAAGGTTCATTCTTACTCTTTTACAAGGACAGAAAATCAAATTCTAAAAATTCTAGAGGATGCAAAAAAAAATGAAAATTCAATAATCTTATATACTATCGTAGATAACAACTTAGCTAAATACCTTGCAAACGCGAGCGAGGATAAAAATATTCCATGTTTTGGCGTTTTAGGAAATTTAATTCTGAATTTTTCAAAAATATTAAATCAAAAAGCAACACACGAGCCAAGTGGTCAACATATATTGAATGAAGAGTATTATGATAGAATTGAAGCAATTCAATTTACAATGAATCATGATGATGGAAATTTAATTAACGAAGTAAACAAATCTGATATTATTCTTGTAGGCGTTAGCAGAACGAGTAAAACACCAACATCTATTTATTTAGCCAACAAAGGTTTTAAAACGTCAAACATTCCGTTAGTAAATGAAAATTCTTTGCCAGAGTCCCTTAAAAAAAATCCACAAATGACATGTGTTGTAGGACTAAGTACGGAGCCAGAAAGATTGGCAGATTTGAGAAAAAATAGAATGAATTCTTTAAAAGAAACAGAAAATATTGAATATACAAATTTAGAGAATATTAAAAAAGAGGTTTTAGAGGCAAAAAAAACATTTCAAAAATATAAATGGCCCCTCATAGATGTTACAAGAAAGTCTGTTGAAGAAACAGCAGCTTCTATAATTAAAATTCACGAAATATACCTAAGCAATGTTAAGTAAAATTATTCTTGCATCAAAGAGCAAGGTTAGAAAAGATATTTTAGATAAAAATAATATTGAATGCATTGTAGAACAATCAAACATTGACGAAGATCCTGTAAAAGAAAGCTTATTAAAAGAAAAGGCAAGCTCAGAAATAATTTCAAAAAACTTAGCTGAATTAAAAGCAAACAAAGTTAGCATGAAAAAAACCGACAAAATTGTCTTGGGGGCAGATAGCGTGATAGATTTGGATGGCGAATTAATATCTAAGCCAGAAAGCAGAAAAGAAGCCATGGAAATATTAAGAAAACTCAATGGTAAATCACATTTTTTAATAAGTTCCGTGTGTATATCAAAAAATGGATCTATGATTTGGAACTATACTGATAAGGCAAAACTAACTATGAAAAATTTTTCTGATGATGAATTAAAAAATTATTTATCTAAAATACCCGATGCAACCCTTTACGCATATAATGTATACCAAATAGAGGGAGAGGGCAGAAAGTTGTTTGCAAGTATAGAAGGTGATGAAGATACTATTATGGGACTTCCTGTTAAAAAAATAAAGGATTATTTAGGATCATTATAATGAAAAAATATTTAGTTATTGGAAATCCGATTAGTCATTCACTGTCACCAAAACTTCATAACTATTGGCTAAAACAAAATAATATTGATGCTATTTATGATAAAATAAAATTAGAAGAAGATGAAATTAAAGAAATTATACAAAATATAAAAAAGCAAAAAATCTCTGGTTGCAATGTTACTGTTCCTTTTAAAAAAAAAGTAATTCCTTACTTAGACACATTAAGTTTAGACGCAGAAAAAACTCAGTCGGTAAATACAATTATTTTTGAAAAAGGTAATTTAATTGGACACAATACAGATATCATAGGTTTTGATAAAGCAATTAAAGCTTTAAATTTTAACATGAAAGATAAAAAAATTTTAATTTTAGGAGCTGGTGGTGTGGTTCCTTCATTAATTGTTGCTCTTAAAAAAATGGATGTTTTGGAAATTACTATTAGCAACAGAACCAAAAAAAAAGCAGAAAACTTGAAAATTTTATTTAAAAACTTGAATGTCTTAGAATGGGGAAATTTATCTGAATTTGATGTGGTTATAAATGCTACAAGTCTTGGTCTGAATAATGAAAAAATAAATTTAAATTTTTCAAATGTTGGCAAAAACAAATTATTTTATGATGTTATTTATAATCCAGCTGAAACAATTTTTTTAAAAGAAGCAAAAAAATTGGGAAACAAAACTGAAAATGGTGGGGCAATGTTTATTTATCAGGCTTCAGAAGCATTTAAATTATGGCATGGTATAGAACCAGAAGTTAATTTTGAAACCTTCAAACTTTTAAAAAATGATTAGAATTGGAATTTTAGGCAATATAGGTTCGGGCAAGAGTTATGTTGCGAATAATTTAGGGTATCCTGTTTTTGATGCGGATTATGAAGTGACAAAACTTTATAAAAAAAATAAAAAAATATTTTTAAAATTAAAAAAAACATTACCCAAAAACATAAAATCATTTCCCATAGAAAAAAAGGAAATTACGGAAGCGATATTACAAAAAAAGAGTAATTTAAAAAAAATAATAAAGATAGTTCACACCGAAGTAAGAAAAAAAATGAATTTTTTCTTAAAAAAAAATAAAAATAAAAAATTTGTAATATTAGACGTACCTCTATTATTAGAAAATAAGCTTAATAAAAAAGGAGATATTTTAATATTTGTAGACTCAAAAAAATCGAAGATTTTAAAAAAATTAACAAAAAGAAAAAATTTTAATAAAAAATTATTTAATAAATTTAAAAAGATTCAATTTTCATCACAATATAAAATAAAAAAATCTCATTTTGTAATCAAAAATGATTTTACCAAAAAAACAATTAATAATAGTATAAAAAATATTCTTCAAAAGATAAAGCAATGAAAGAAATAATTTTAGATACTGAGACCACAGGAATATCTGTCAAAGAAGGACATAGAATCGTTGAAATAGGCTGTATAGAACTAGATAACTTAATACCTACTAAGAATAATTTTCATTATTACCTAAACCCGGAAAGAAAAGTTTCTGAACAAGCTTTTAAGATTCATGGTTACTCTGATGAATTTTTATCTGAACAGAAAAAATTTAAAGATATATCCGAAGATTTCTTAAATTTTATTAAGGATAAAAGATTAATAATTCATAACGCTGAATTTGATATTGAACATTTAAATAATGAACTATCAAAAATTGGGAAGGGCAAAATAACAAATGAAGTCGTGGACACCTTATCTTTAGCAAGAAGTAAATTTCCAGGATCTTCTGCTAACTTAGATGCTCTTTGTAAAAGATATAATATAGATAATTCCAAAAGAACTCTTCATACAGCCTTAGTTGATTGTGATTTACTGTCAAAAGTTTATATAAATTTAATCGATCAAAAAGAACCAACATTAGATTTGGACAGAAGCAAAGATGAAAATACAAATCTTCAAAATAAAAGTATTTTATATTTTAAAAAAATTATCAAACCTTCAGATGAAGAAATAACAAAGCATAAAGAATATTTAAATAATAATTTAAAGAAAAATTATTTTTAATTAGTTCTTTGTTTATATAGTTCCTGAAAATTTAATTTTTTTTCGAATTCAAAACCGGGATACCCAGAATTATGTAGTAAATTTAAGAAAGATTTTTCAATTTCAGGTGATATTTCTTCTTGGACATCACATAATAAGATTTTTTCTAACTCATTCTTTTCTTTTATATCTTCTTCTATTTTTACAATTGTCGAAAATTTTATTTCAAAATGTGATTTTTTTTGAACATCTTCTTTATCTTCAAATTTTATTGTCGTATTTACTTCTATTATTTTATTTTTTAATGCCTTTGAACTAATATCAATACCAAGCTTATATTTAGTAATACGGTCTTTCACAAAAATATATGTATCTACATCTTTAGTTTCACTAGACATATCAGAAATAAATTTTCCTATAATTTTATACTTTTTTGTCATTGTCATCATCTATATCTTCAAATTCTCCATCAATAAAATTATTTTTTATATCTCTTTTACTTTTAAATTTTTTTGTAAAATTACCGAAAATAATTTTTCTTGTTATAGGAAAAATCAACAGGAAACCTAAAAGATCAGTTAAAAATCCTGGGATTATTAAAAGAATTGCAGCAAAAGCAATCGCAGCCCCCGAAATTACCTCATAGGCTGGAGTTTCATTTCTACTCAATTGAGAAAAACCAGATCTAAGAGTGTTTAAGCCTTCATATTTGGCATAATAAATACCTATTATAGCTGTGGTAAAAATTAGTAAAATTGTTGTAATAGCTCCAATTTGAGATCCGATCTTAATTAAAAGATAAATTTCCAATACAGGTATTACTATAATTGCTAAAATAATTGAGTTCATTTGTCCATAATCTAAATTGCTGGTTGAAATTAATCAACATAGTAATTACTATTAGTCCATGAGTTATAGTTTTGAATACATCGATATTATATTGTTGGCAATGATTGCTGGTTTTATTTTTTTAAGATTAAGAGGAATTCTTGGAAAAAGAACTGGTTTCGAGGGAAAATCACCAGCTCAATTTAAAGAGGTTCTAAAAAATATTAAGGTAGATCAAGCAACTAAACCAAAAGAGAATTTTGATGACGAGGCTAAAAAAGAATTTTTAAAAGGTGCAAAAATTGCTTATGAAACAATTATTACTGACTTTAGTGATAATGATAATAAAATCACAAATGCAAAACCCCTGTTAAATAAAGAAATATTTAATCAATTTGATGATGCCTTGAAAGAACGAGCAAAGAGGGGTCATTTTGCAGAAATAACATTTATTGGAGTCAATAAAGCTGAGATTAAAGAGCATAAAAAAACTGGAAATATTTTAAACGTAACGGTAGATTTTATAGCAGAGGTGATTACTTGCATTAGAGATAAAGATAAAAAAATTGTTTCTGGAGACCCTGAAAAGATTAAAAAAATCTATGATACGTGGATTTTTGCAAGAGATACTACCTCAGCAAATCCAAATTGGCAGCTAGTTAATATATTAACATAATTGAACGATAGAATTTCAGACAAAGATAAAAAAGATTGGTACAAATTCGTAAATAGCACTGAAAAACTACCTAATAAAGATTTTAAATTTCAAAAAAACAAAAATTTAAAAGTAAAATCAATAGATTTGCATGGTTATACTTTAGATGAAGCAAATAAAACAATAGAAAATTTTATTAAAAAAGCTTATTCCGAAAATGTAAATAAATTAATTGTTATTACAGGAAAAGGTCTTCATTCTGAAAATGAAAAAGATCCTTATGTCTCGAAAGATCTTGGGATTTTAAAATATTCAGTTCCTGAATTTATCAATAATGATAAAGATTTAATGAGCAAGATTAATGAAATAACAGATGCCAAGATAGAAGATGGCGGCGGAGGAGCTTTTTATATTTTTTTGAAAAAAAATAAAGTTATAAAATAAATTTAGAAAGATCAGTGTCTTTAACTAAAGTATCTAAGTTTTTATTAATATATTCTTTATTAATAACAATTTTTTCACCTGCACGATCAGTAGCAGTAAAACTTATTTCATCTAAGATTTTTTCAATGATTGTATGTAATCTTCTGGCACCAATATTTTCAACAGTAGCGTTTACTTCGGAGGCAATATTAGCAATAGCATCTATACCATCATCCGAAAATTCAAGATCGACATTTTCAGTTTTTAAAAGTGCAACATATTGTTTTATTAAACTAAAATCAGGTTCTCTTAAAATTCGCTTAAAATCTTCGCTAGTTAAAGCCTCAAGCTCTACTCTAATTGGTAGTCTACCTTGTAATTCTGGAAGTAAATCTGAAGGTTTTGCAAGCTGGAAAGCGCCAGATGCTATAAATAAAATATGATCAGTTTTTATTGGACCATGCTTGGTGTTAACTGTAGTTCCTTCGATTAGAGGTAACAAATCTCTTTGAACACCTTCTCTCGACACATCTCCACCAACTCTATCTGTTCTTGCTGAAATTTTATCAATTTCATCTAAGAAAACGATTCCATTATTTTCTGTTGAGAGTTTTGCAGCTTTAATAATTTTGTCTTGCTCAATTAATTTATCTGACTCATCATTAATTAAAATTTCATGAGACTCTTTAACGGTCATTTTCTTCTTCTTTTCTTTATTGCCCATAGATTTTCCAATCATGTCGCCAATGTTAATCATTCCAACATTTGCTCCAGGCATCCCTGGAATTTCAAAAGAAGCACCACCTGTACCTGTATCACTTACAGCTATTTCAATTTCGTTGTCATCTAAATCACCGTTTCTAAGTCTTTTTCTAAAACTTTCTCTAGTAGCTAAACTTGCTTTTTTACCAACCAAAGCATCTAAAACTTTTTCCTCTGCAGCTTTTTGAGCTTTTGCAAAAACTTCTTTTCTTTTTTTTACTTTTTCCATAGAGATTGCAATCTCAATTAAATCCCTTACGATCTGCTCCACATCTCTTCCAACATAACCAACTTCTGTAAACCTTGTAGCTTCTACTTTTACAAAAGGAGCTTCAGCCAATTTTGAGAGTCTTCTTGAGATTTCAGTTTTTCCAACTCCAGTTGGTCCGATCATTAAAATATTTTTTGGTAAAACTTCATTTTTCATTTCACCTTTAAGCGCTTGTCTTCTCCATCTATTTCTTAAAGCAACAGCAACAGCTCTTTTGGCTTTATTTTGACCGACAACAAATCTATCTAATTCAGAAACAATTTCTCTTGGAGATAAAGAGCTTACTAAAGAGGTTTCTTCTTTTTGATTTTTATCTTTAGGGTGTAATTGAGTTACGTTTGAATTATCCATTATATTTTTTCAATTTTAACATTATCATTAGTGAATACACATATATCTGCTGCAACTTTAATTGCTTTTTTTGCGACCTCCTCTGCAGACATACTGCCTTCCATTAAAACTTTTCCTGCAGCAAGAGCGTAATTACCACCCGAACCTATTCCAATCACATCTCCTTCAGGCTCTAGGACGTCACCAGTCCCAGAAATTATGTAACTATTATTCTTATCTCCTACCGCCATTAATGCCTCTAATCTTCGTAAATACTTATCTGTTCGCCAATCTTTTGCTAGCTCAACAGCGGCTCTTGATAAGTTGCCCGCATGTTTTTCTAGTTTTCCTTCTAGTCTTTCAAATAAAGTCAATGCGTCAGCAGTTGATCCAGCAAATCCCGCAACTACATCTCTTTTTTCAATTTTTCTAACTTTTGAAGCAGTGCTTTTAACAACAGTATTTCCCATACTAACTTGCCCATCACCAGCAACGACTACTTCATTATTTTTTCTAACTAGTACAATTGTTGTCATACCTAATAAATGGTAACTATTTTTGATACTTCAAGTGTTTAGACTGATATTGATATAGTGGGATTATGTATGTATACCATTAAAAATATATGACTAGAAAAGGAAAAGTATCTAGAAAAACAAAAGAAACCAGCATCAATGTTGAAGTAAATATTGATGGCAAAGGTAAATACCAAATTGATACTGGTATCGGATTCTTGGATCACATGCTTGAACAATTATCAAAGCATTCTTTGATTGATTTAAAAGTTAAAGCAAAAGGAGATACTCATATCGATCTTCACCACACAACAGAAGATACAGGTATTGCTATTGGTGAAGCTTTAAAAAAAGCAGCTAAAAAATTTGTAGGAATAAAAAGGTATGCACACACAGTTATTCCAATGGACGAAACATTAACAAGAGTTGCAATAGATGTTTCAAACAGACCTTATTTGATTTGGAAAGTAAAATTAAAAGTTGAGAAACTTGGTGAGATGGATACGGAATTATTTAAAGAATGGTTTCAGGCGTTTTCTCAATCTGCAGGTATTACTATGCATGTTGAAAATATTTATGGGGATAATAGCCACCACATAATTGAATCTTGCTACAAAGCATTAGCAAGATCGTTAAGAACTGCATTAGAAATGGATCCAAGAAATAAGAGGAGTATTCCATCAACTAAAGGCTCATTATAAGTTTAATGAACGTCACAATTGTTGATTATAATTCGGGCAATATAAGCTCGGTAATAAACTCTTTTGAAGAGGTTGCTAAAAATAATGTAAATATCGAAGTGACTTCAGATTTAAGTAAGATTAAATCTTCAGATAAAGTTGTTTTGCCAGGACAGGGTTCGTTTAAAAGTTGTGTTGGTGCGCTCAATAAAATCAGTGGTTTAGTGGATACTTTAAACGAGTTTGCTATTAACAATAAAAAACCTCTTCTTGGAATTTGTGTTGGGCTTCAAATGTTTGCTGATGTTGGTTATGAAGAAAAAGAAACTAAGGGCTTAGGCTGGATACCAGGTAAGGTATCAAAAATTGATAATCAAAATGGAAAGTATAAGCTCCCTCATATAGGTTGGAACCAAATAAACATTTTGAAAGATAGTAAAATTTTCAAAGATATAGAAAATAATTCTCACATGTATTTTGTTCATAGTTATGAATTCGTACCAAAAGATAAAAATTTAATTTCAGCAACAACAGAGTATTCATCAAATATTGTTTGTTCTGTTGAAAAAGAAAATATCTTTGGAACACAATTTCACCCTGAAAAGAGTGATAAAACTGGACTTAAGATAATTGATAATTTTATAAAATTATAATGAGATCTATTTTACTTTTAATTATTTTATTAACTTTAAATTCTTGTGAGACAACTAAACAAATGAAATTAAATGAAAAAAACAAAAAACAAAAAAAAATAATGATGGATATAAATACTAAACCAAATATTAAAATTAAAAAATGAAAATATTTCCAGCAATAGATATTAAAGACAAAAAGTGTGTGAGGTTAGTCAAAGGAGACTTTAATAAAAAAACTGAATATGAAATGTCTCCCGTTGAACAAGCTGAAAAATATAAAGATCATGGTTTTGAAAACCTACATATAGTTGATTTAGACGGGGCTTTAACTGGAGAAACTGTAAATTTGGATATAATTCAAGAAATAATAACTAAATTTGATCTTAAAATTGAAATTGGTGGAGGAATTAGAAATTTTGATAGTATTCATAAATATACAGATGCTGGTGTTGAGAAAGTTATTTTAGGAAGCGCCGCAATAAAAGATAAAAATTTTTTAAAAGATGCTTGTGAAAAATTTCCAAATAAGATTGCATTAGGTTTGGATGCTAAAGATGGATATTTATCAGTTTCAGGCTGGAAAGAAAATTTAAACCAATTAACTCTAGATTATTTGAGAGAGGTAAATAATTTTGGTGCAAGTAGATTGATTTATACTGATATAAACAGAGATGGGATGAAGCAAAGTCCTAATTTTGAAGAGACAGCAAAGGTTGCTAATACATCCAATTGTCCAGTAATTATATCGGGTGGTGTCTCATCAATTAACGATATTAAAAAAGCTAAGGAATTAAATAATAGTAATATCGAGGGTATAATAGTTGGAAAAGCTATCTATGATGGAGATATTAAATTAGACGAATTAGTTAAGGAACTGGATGCTTAAGAATAGAATTATACCATGTTTAGACGTTAAAAATGGACGTGTTGTAAAAGGGATTAACTTTGTTGATCTGCAGGATGCGGGTGATCCTGTTGAGCAGGCTAAAATTTATTCAGACGGTGGAGCAGATGAGATTTGCTTTTTAGATATTACTGCATCAAATGAAAATAGAGATACTATTTATGATGTGGTAGAGAAAACCTCAAAGAAATGTTTTGTTCCCCTGACAGTTGGAGGTGGCGTTAGAGGTGTTGAAGATATCAATAAACTACTGAACTGTGGTGCAGATAAAGTATCAATCAATACTGCCGCAGTTCAAAATCCAGAAGTAGTTATAGAAAGTTCTAAAAAATTTGGGTCACAATGTATTGTGGTAGCGATAGATGCTAAAAAAAATGGAGATATATGGGAAATTTTTACTCATGGTGGAAGAAATAATACTGGCATTGATGCAATAGAATTTGCAAAAAAAATGGAAGATAGTGGAGCAGGCGAGCTTCTAGTCACTTCTATGGATAGAGATGGTACTCAAGTTGGTTATGACATTGATTTAATGTCTAATATATCTTCAAAAGTAAATATTCCAGTAATTGCATCTGGCGGAGTTGGTAATTTGGATCATTTGTTAGATGGAATTAAATTAGGAAAAGCTAGTGCAGTTCTAGCAGCATCAATATTTCACTACGGCAAACATTCCGTAAAAGAAGCTAAGGAATATTTGGATTCAAAAGGAATTCCTGTTAGAATTTAACATGCTCAATACATTAGAAAACCTAATAAAACTTGCAAGAGATAGAAAATCTTCCCCAATTGAAGGTTCGTATACCAATAAGTTGCTTACAGACAAATCATTAAGCAAAGCAAAAGTTTTAGAGGAAGTTAATGAGTTAATTGAGGCTGTAGAGGAAAATTCAAACAAAATTCACGAAGCAGCAGATGTTTTTTATCATCTACTAATGTATCTCGAAGCTAATAATATAAAAATTGAGGACGTAATGTCAGAATTAGAAAAAAGAAAAAAATGAGTTACGACGATAATAATATTTTTGCAAAAATTTTGCGTGGGGAGATTCCTTGTACTAAAATTTATGAAGATGATTTTGTTTTGTCATTTCATGACATTAATCCAAAAAAAAAAATTCATGCTTTAGTTATTCCCAAAGGGAAATACGTTGATTTAGATGATTTTAGTTTGAATGCCTCTTCAGAAGAGATGGTTGGATTATTAAAAGGTATTAATATAGTTGCTAAAAAGCTTGGTGTTTCAACAGAAGTAGGTAAAGGTTATAGAGCTTTAGCAAATATCAGTGATCATGGTGGACAAGAGGTACCACATTTACACTTTCATCTGTTTGGAGGTGAACGAGTAGGAAAAATGGTTGAGTGACCGAGGAAGTTAAAAGAAATTATTTAGAAATAAACTCACTTCAAGATCTTAAAGAAGGAAATAAGCCCTCAGAAGATTATTCTTTGAGTTTAATTGATCCAATAAATTTTCAATTAAATAAATTTTTCTACAAAAATATTGGTAAACATCATAAATGGGTAGACAGACTTACTTGGTCAGAAGAAAAATGGATTAATTATGTATCTAATGAAAGTGTTAGATCATATGTATTTAAATTTAATGATAATCTAGTTGGTTTTTTTGAATTAATTTTTCACCCAGAGAAAAATGAGACTGAAATTGCTTATTTTGGGATATTAGAAGAATATCAAAATAAAAAATTAGGTTCCTATTTATTATCTGAGGCAATTAAAAAATCTTTTGAAAATAAAGTTAATCGTGTTTGGGTTCACACATGTTCATTGGATCATAAAAATGCATTAAGTAATTATATTTCAAGAGGAATGAAAATATTTAAAACTGAAATTTTGAATATTTAATTCTGAACAGGAATTTTAAAAAGATTTTTTGAAAGCACCCTATTTTTTCTTATTGAACTAAGAAAAGTAATATTAAAATTTTGATAAATATCAGTGTTTTGCCAACCGACTAAATCATAAGTTTGTTTATCAAAAAAAATATTAATTTCGTTAACTCCTTCTTTAATTGTAAAATTAATTAGACTATTATCAACAATTCTTTCCTCAAGATCATAAATTTTATTTATTAGAAAATTTTTGTCTAAAATTAAATTTAAAGCAGTTTTTTTTAATGGATATCTGTAATAACTAGTCCTTGTTTTTATTACTAAAGATTTACCATTTGATACTAAAATTTTATTATTACTTCTCGCGTACTCACAAAAGATTTTTTTTTGATACTCAATGGTACAGTTTCCATTTTCTATTTTTCCATTAACATTTTGCTCGAATTTAAAATCAAGATTTTTTGTATCTTTCAGATTTTGTATTATTTTTTCTTTGACTTCAGCATTTGAGATGGAGGCAAATATAAATAAAAAAAATATTAGAAAATATCGAAGCATTAGAGGACGTCTCTTTTGCCCACATGATTTGCCTTACTAACAACGCCATCTGCCTCCATCATATCAATAATTCTTGCTGCCCTGTTGTATCCAATCTGTAGTTTTCTTTGTAAAAACGAAGTAGACGCCTTACCTTCAGATCTAATTATATCTAAAGCTTGTTCGTAAAGTTCGTCTTTCTCACCTTGACTTTGGTTATCACCAATTTCTTTCTCATCAGCAAAATTTAAAATTTCATCAACGTAATCTGGTTCTGCTTGAAATCTTAAAGAATTATTTATTTTTTCAATTTCACCATCAGATACAAACGGTGCATGAATTCTAACTATACGATTAGCTGAGGACATGTATAACATATCACCTTTTCCCAACAATTGTTCAGCTCCTTGTTCTCCAAGAATTGTCCTACTATCTATTTTAGAGGTTACTTGGAATGATATTCTGGTAGGAAAATTTGCTTTTATTGTACCTGTAATTACGTCTACACTAGGTCTTTGGGTGGCCATTATAATATGAATTCCTGCTGCTCGTGCCATTTGAGATAGTTTTTGAATATAATTTTCAATTTCTTTACCAGCAACCAACATTAAGTCAGACATCTCATCAACAACGACTACAATATATGGCATTGGAAGTTTATGTTTGGCATTGTAACCATCAATATTTCTGACTCCCTCTTTCGTCATTAATCTATATCTGCTCTCCATTTCTTTAACTACCCAGCCTAGTACTGAAGCTGCTTTTTTTGCTTCTGTTATAACTGGGCACAGTAAATGTGGAATTCCTTCGTAAGTGGATAGCTCCAACATCTTAGGATCAATTAAAATAAATTTACATTTATCAGGAGTGTGTCTGTAAAGAAGAGATAAGATAATTGTATTGATACATACTGATTTACCAGATCCAGTAGTTCCGGCTATAAGTAAATGTGGCATTGAAGATAAATCACCAACTATTGAATTTCCTGATATACTTTTACCTAGCGCAATTGGTAATTTGATGTCTCTTTTTTTAAAATCACTGTTATTTAAAATTTCACTTAAATAAACATTTTCTCTAGAATTATTTGGTAGTTCAATACCAATAGTATTGCTTCCAGGTATTGTAGATATTCTTGCGGACTCTGAACTAGTATTTCTTGCTATATCGTCTGATAAATTAATAATTTTTGAAACTTTTACTCCAGCAGCAGGCTCAAATTCGTTTAGTGTCACAACAGGTCCGTGACTTACTTTTTTAATTTTACCATTAACCCCGAAATCTAATAAGATTTTTTCTAAAAATTCAGGATCATTATTTTCATTTTTGTCAGATCCCTCTCTTTCTCTTTTAGAAGGTGTTTTTAATAGCTCTAAGTCTGGGAGTTTAAATTTAATTTTGCTATCTGTTTTATTTTCATTTTTTATAAATGGTAAATCTTCTTGTATAAGATTTTTAATTTGATCTTGTGGTATATATTCACTTATAATTTCACTTTTATCTGTATAATTTTTTTCTTCTTTTTTTTCAAATAAACTTAAAGTTTTTAATAATAATTTATAAAATTTAAAAGGATTAAAATTAATACTTTTTAGGAATAATAATAAAATTAAAATAATTAAAATATAATATGATATTTGATTGTTTATAAGTAATATCTTGTTTAAATAAGTTTGATTAAGAAAATTGCCTATAAAGCCGCCATTGCCATTTATATAAAATGTAAAAGCATCAGTATAATAATGTGTTAAAAAAAGTGTTCCAAAAATACAATAAAGTACAGCAAAGAAAATGTTTTCAATAATTAAAATAAATTCTTTACTCATTATTAAGTTAATTCCTGTAATGATAAAAGTTAAAGAAATTAGATAAGCAATTAATCCAACTGATTGAAAAAATAAGTCAGAAACAAAACTACCTTTAAAACCAAAAAAATTTTTAATTTCTGTATTATCTGGAAAAATAAAGTTTGGATCTTCTGGTGAGTAACTAAATAATGCTATAAATAGAGCTAAACCTAAAAAAAAGAGGATTATCCCAGAAATCTCGGCTAATCGCTTAGTTGTAAAATCAATGAACAAATTGGCTGTTTTTTTAATATCCATATATATGAATCAATTATACCACTTTGTATCATCTAATTTTTGTTGTTAAAATTAAAAATAATATGAGAGTTTGTATTCTTGGTAATGGTTTAGCTAGCTTAACTTTAGCAAAATCTATAGTTAATCAAAAAATTTATGTCGATTTTTTATATTCAAAAAAAACATATCCAGTAAATAAAACTCGAACAATAGGTATTTCCAAAAGTAATATAGAATTTTTTAATGAAAAAATAATTAATATCGAAAAAATTATTCATAAATTAAAGAAAATAGAAATTTACAGTGACAATTTGGAAAAACAAAAATTAATTAGTTTTGGAAATAATAGTGATCATTTATTCTCGATTGTCAAAAATCATAAACTTCAACAAATTTTAGAAAAAAATTTATTTAATAACAGGTATTTTACAAAGACTAATTATAAAAAAACAATAAATTATTCTAGGGATTATGATTTGGTTATTACTACTGATTACAATCACCCAATTACAAAAAAATATTTTAATAAAAAAATAGAAAAAAAATACAATAGTGTTGCTTATACCACAATTATAAAACATGATAAAATTGCTAATAACATCGCTGCACAAATATTTACAAAGAATGGTCCTTTAGCTTTTTTGCCCATCTCGGAATATGAAACATCAGTTGTCTACTCAATTAATAATTATTTGAAAGGTGAGATAGAAATCACTAAGTTAATTAAATATTATAATCTTAAATATAATTTAAAAAAAATAGATAAAATTCATTCTTTTGAGCTAAAAGGATTAAGTTTGCGATCTTATTTTCATAAAAATATTTTGGCATTTGGAGATTTACTTCATAGAATTCATCCTCTTGCCGGGCAAGGTTTTAATATGACAATTAGAGATATAAAGTTCTTAAATAATATAATTCAAAATAAAATTGATCTTGGTTTACCTATAGACTCAAAATTAAATATAGAATTTGAAAATAATCAAAAGCATAAAAATTACATATTTTCCTCAGGAATTGATTTAATTCATCAATTTTTTAACTTAGAAAGAAAAACTAAAAATGAATTTTTAAGTAAATCAATTCAGTATTTTAATAAGAATTCTAGTATTAATAAAATTTTTACAAAAATTGCAGATGAAGGTCTTTTGTTTTAATTAGTCTTTATTGCAGTGTAGTATTTTGATAATTATCAAAAATGTAAGTTTTAAGAATTTCTGCTATTTTATTTTTTCTAATATCTAAATTTTTAGCTTCAAGTAAAATTTGTTTTTCTTCAAGTGAAAATGGTGATGCCATAGATAAGGCATTAATAGTCTCATCTAAACTTTGTTTTTCTAATGCTTTCCAATTGATAATAAAACCTCTTTTTTCAAACAAAGACTTTAAGTCTTTAAAAATTAGTTCAAGATCAGAAAAATTTAATTCCTCTTTTTCTTGGCTTAAATCATTTGAATAATCGTTATAGTCTACTTCTACACTTCTATATTTTTTATCTGTTTTTATTTCATTTTTAATGTGAAATCTAATTTTTCCTTTTAATTCAATTAGATAACGACCATCCTCTGTCTCCCTAAAACTTGTTATTTTTCCAAGACAACCAACATTATGTAATTTTGGTATACCATTTTCATCTTTATAATTTTTTGGCTGCACCATCCCAATTAATTTATCTGATTTCATGCTATCATTGATCATTTCAAGGTATCGTGGTTCAAAAATATTTAAAGGTACGGTTGTCTTGGGAAAAATAATGAAATTACTTATTGGAAAGATTGGAATTTTTTTAGGAAAATTTTGCATAATTTATAATAACAAAAAAATTATTATTCATCTATAATATATATTTATGATCTTTTGGATTGCATCATACCCTAAAAGTGGAAATACTTGGTTACGTACCTTAATTAGTGCATATTATTATTCAAAAGATGGAGTTTTTAAAGAGAGTTTAATTAAAAATATTGGCCAGTTTCCTGAAAAAAAACATTTTCAAGGATTTGATTACATACCAAAATTAGTAATAGACACAACTAGATTTTGGATAAAGGCTCAAGAAAGAATAAATAAAGATAAAAAAATAAGGTTTTTCAAAACACACAATGTATTTGGTTCAATAAATAACAGAAAATTTACTAATAAAGAAAACTCTATCGGATGTATTTACATTGTAAGGGATCCTAGGAATGTCATAACCTCTTTGCGAAATCACTACGAATTAGATTATGCTAAAGCTTTAGATTGGATGTTAAATAACAAAAAATATATTTATGATTATGAAAAAGAAGAGGAGTTTAGTGATTTTCAATTTATTAGTTCTTGGGAAAATAATTATAAATCTTGGCAATCTCAAAAAGAATTTCCATTAATGATTGTAAAATATGAGGATTTGATGAAGAAAACTTACGAAATTTTTACAGAAATTGTAAAATTTATAAACCATACAACTAATAATTCTCAAAAAATAAATAAATTGAAAATAAAAAATTCTGTTAATTCAACTTCTTTTCAAAAGCTTAAGGATAATGAGATAAAGTACGGTTTTTCTGAGTCTGTAAAATCAAGAAAAAAAAATAAGCAAATCCCCTTTTTTTTCTTGGGACCTGAAAATGATTGGGAAAAAATTCTAGAAGATGATTTAAAAGAAAAACTTAATAAAGTTTATAAAAAAAATTTAATTGAACTAGGATACAAATAAATATCCAAATAAAGTTAACTATTGCTTGCTTTTCTAAAACTCGCTATCTATAATGTTTTTTAAAGAAGCGGGCATAGCTCAGTGGTAGAGCGTCTCGTTGCCAACGAGAAGGTCGAGGGTTCGACCCCCTTTGCCCGCTCCAAAAAAGTTTATGAGTGATTTAGCAAATAAAAAGTGTGTACCATGTGAAGGAAATATCCCTCCTTTTAATGCCGACGAAATTCATACATATTTAAAAAAAGTTGATGGATGGGAAGTGTTAGAGGATAAAATTGATGGTTTTCATTTAATAAAAAGTTTTAAGTTTGATAACTTTTTAAAAAGTCAGGAATTCGTTAATAAAGTTGGAGAAATAGCTGAGTCCGAAGGTCATCATCCAGATCTATGGTTTGGTTGGGGTTATGCTAGAATTAAAATATTTACACATGCAATTAAAGGTCTAGCAGAGAGTGATTTTATTCTTGCTGCAAAAATAGATCAAATACCTAATGCCTAAAGTGTCTTGTCTTTGAAAAAACAAGCACTGTACCTGTTTCATTTGCAAAGTTAATTATTTCTTTATCTCTTATTGATCCAGATGGCTGAACTACTGCTCTAACACCAGATTGGATTAATTTTTCAATACCATCTACGAAAGGAAAGAATGCATCTGAGGCAGCAACTAAATTATCATTCTGAAGATTAAATTTTTTCATTTTATTTATTGCTATTTGACAACTATCTAATCTGCTTGGTTGACCAGAACCAATACCAACAGTGGTTTGATTTGATGCTAACACTATTGCGTTTGATTTGACATATCTGCATACATTGAAAGCAAAAATAAGATCTTTAAATTGTTTTGATGTCGGTTTTTGTCTTGAAACGATTTTAAAATTTTTAGTTGAAAATAAATTTAAGTCCTCTTCTTGTATCATTATATTTTGATTGAATGATACAAATTTATGAAGTTCTTCTGATGTATAATTTGTTCCATCAATTAATCTTAAGTTTTTTTTAGCTTTTAATATTTTGATAGCACTGCTTTCAAATCCATTTGCGATAATTACTTCTAAAAATAAATTATTTAATTCTAAAGCTAAATTTTTAGTAATTTTAAAATTACAAGAAACTATTCCACCAAAAGCACTTATGGGATCACAAGATAGAGCGGATTTAAAACTCTCTAAATTTTCATTTTTAGTAGAAACTCCACATGGATTTGCATGTTTAACTATGACTGTTCCTTTACCCTTTGGTAAAGATCTTGAAATTGTTAGAGCACTAAATATATCATTATAATTATTGTAACTTAGTTGTTTTCCATGAATTTGTTTTAAATTTGTATTTAAACTACTTGAATAGATCGCACTTTGTTGATGAGGATTTTCTCCGTATCTAAGTTGTTCTGTAAGATTTCCATGCAAAACTTTTTTCTTAGGAAAAATAGTATTTGTTTTTTTATTAAAATAGTCTGAAATAACAGAGTCATAATAAGCTGTTTCAGTAAAAGCTATTCTTGACAGTTTCTCCCTAAAACTTAAGGAAGTAGATCCTTTAAATTTTTTTAATTCTTCAATTAAATCTTCATACTGGTCTGAAGAAGTTATTACAGTCACATCATTATAGTTTTTAGCTGCAGACCTAACCATTGTAGGACCACCTACATCAATATTTTCTATAATTTTTTTATGGTCTTTTGTTTTTTTAAGAGTGTTCTCAAATGGATAAAAATTAACTATGACTAAATCAATATTCTCAAAACCGTTATCTTTTAGATCTTTTAAGTGAGATTTTTTCTCTCTTTTATTTAAAATTCCAGCATGGATTTTTGGATGAAGAGTTTTCACTCTACCTTCCAAAATCTCAGGTGAATTGGTAAAATCAGACACTTCTAAACAGTTAAATTTTAATCTTTTAATTTCTTTATAAGTACCACCCGAGCTAATTATTTTAATTTTGTTCTTTTTTAAAATATTTAATAATGGTCTTAAGTTATTTTTATCAGATACAGAAATGAGTGCTGTTTTGATTTTTTTCTTCATTATAATTTACTTATCTCCCACTTTATTATCTGTTCTTTTTCATTATTTATACCTGAGATAAAAATATTTTGGTTTTCTTTATATGAATTTTTATTACCGAAATATAAGCCATTATCAATATCAATATCAAAGTTATCACAACTAAATTTCCAACCTTCATCATCTAATTCAATTAGTATAGATTTGTTATCTTGTGTTTTCATCACTTTTGAGTTTGGATCAAGATGAAATCTAATATCAAATTTAATTTCTTTATTCGAATTTTTTCTAAATAACTTATCATAGCCAATAAATTTCATTTGTTCTGGGTAGAACTCAATTTCTCTCTCATAAATAGTTCCAAATTTAACTAAATATCCATCATGTGTACCTGATATTTTCCAATAATTATTTTCAAAAACTATATTTTTTTTTGATATTTTTAGTCCTTTATCAGTAATCAAATTTTGTTGATGTTTAACAAAATTACAAGAAGAATAATCCTCAATTGTTAAAGCACAATGAAGAGATGTACTTCTTGATAATTTATTAAATTTATTATTTTTATCTGCGTAATAACCAGCATTTGAAATTAATTTTTTTTCATTTGAAAATATTTCAAAAGATAAGGCACCTGCTTGATAGTCGTTGGAAAAAGTTTTGTTAGGACTAGAACCTATATCAGCAGCAAGAATTATTTTTTTATTTTTAAGAATTGCATATCCACCAAGTTCATTAATTTGGTTTTTGAAAGTATAACCAAACCTTTTTAAATATTGATCAAATTCTTTATTTTCAGATGAAAAATTACCATTAAAAAAAATATCCTGCTTTATATTTTGCCAAATGAAAGCATAACTTGATCCTAAATAATAAATGGTTTCATCAATATATTCAGGAATTAGACTTTGAGATTCTTTAAACCATTCCCTAATAATTATAAAGTATTTTAAATAAAATATAAGTTGTCGAATATTTCTTGATTTTGGAAAGCCTTGATTATCAATTGAGGATTTAATGATTTTTTTTAATAAATTCAATCCATTTAAAAGATATTGTCTTTCATTTTTGTAAGCTAATCCAGTTAAAATTATTGCAGCGCAACCAATCAATTTATTTTCTACTTCTTTTGAGTTTTTGATTTCATTTAACAAATGATTAGTTTGTTTTTGAATCATATGATCAAAAGTAGATCTGTATTCTTGGTCACTATCCTCATAAGTCAGTTGATGATTTGATAACCATGAAATAATTCTTTTTGCTGTTAAATCAAATTCCCAGCTTTTTTTTTGATATTTGCTATTATTTGAAACCCAGTTTTTGATAACTGTTTGTGTAGTTTTTTTTGAAGATTTTAAATCCAAGCTAAAAAACCAAAAAAAATTATTTAACTTTTCATAATCTTTAGGATTTAAATTATTTTGCCAAATTGACTCAATAGCAAAATCTTCAATTTTATATTTTTTATTTTGATATTTAATTATAGATGAAAGTAAATGAGGACTAGGTTTGTATTCAAAGCTATTTTCAAAAGTTTTTGATATTTTCTTCTCATAGAAATTTGAATTTTGATAAATTGATTTAAAACTTTCTTTTATATTAAAATAAAATTGACCCAAAATGCCTAAGGAATTTGTATTAATCATTAACTTATTTTAATTTTAATAAATTAATATTTTTCTTTATATCTCCATCATTACTTTTGAATACCGTAGTACCAGAAACAAGGATATTAGCACCGGCATCAATTGCACTTTTGCAATTATCAAAATTGATTCCACCATCAATTTCTATGTCAAAATCTAACTTTTTTTGTTCTCTAATTTTTTTTAGATCTTTGATTTTATCCAAAACTTCCGGCATAAATTTTTGACCTCCAAATCCAGGATTTACACTCATAATTAAAACTAAATCAATTTGATCTAATAGATCTAATATTAAATCAATTTTAGATTCAGGATTAAGTGAAACTCCAACTTTCTTATTTTTTTCTTGTATCTTTTTAATAGAATTTTCTAAATTATCAGTTGCTTCGGGATGAATAGTAATTATATCTGCTCCCGCATCGGCGTAAGCATCTATATATTTATGCACTGGTGATATCATCAAATGAACATCAAATTTTATTGAACAATGTTTTCGAAGAGCTTTTATTACAGGTGGCCCAATTGTTAAATTAGGAACAAAATGACCATCCATTACATCTACATGAATCATATCGGCTCCACCTTCTTCAAGTCTTTTAATTTCTGAACCCAATTGACTAAAGTCAGCTGATAAAATTGACGGTGAAATTTGTATATTTTTCATTGATTGCTAGATTAACTAGTATCAATTTTAAAAATTAAAATGAATTAAAAAATTGGTAAATTTGTCTAGAAATTTCACTCTCCAAAGGAAATGATAACATTCCCATCACCGAATAGCCTAAGATCCAAGGCATTAGATAAAATCTAATCATGTAGAAAAACCATGCAACATACAAGGGCACCAATGGTCCAATGATAAATGAAGGTGTTATTGGTTTAAATAATTTTATGAGAGGATTGGTGTATTTTACAAATACTCTCATGAAAAAGAATTGTGAGTCTTCTTTTTGAAAAATATTCATCGCTACTCTTCCAATAAGAGTCCACATGATGATACCAAGCAAATAATCAATAAAATATATTATAGGATGAAAATTTGCTGACATTCAAAATTTATATTGGAAAATGTATTGAAATAAAAGGGGCGAAATTAATCGCCCCTTAAAAGATTATTTAGTGTGATTTACCAAGAATTGATTTACCACTCGGTACACGCACGTCATCAACCATTTTTTGAGTAGCTTTATCTGGTTCTGCAGTCATTAAACTAACTATCACCATTAAAACTAAACTAACAGCTGATCCGAAGATACCAAATGTTAACTGTGTAATTCCTAGGAATCCGCTTCCACCAGTTCGCACCCAAACTAAGTACCACGCACCGGCGATTAGACCACCTAGCATACCAGCAATCGCACCTTGTCTATTAGCTCTCTTCCACCATACACCAAGTACAAGTGGGAAGAACAATCCAGACATCGCAAAATCAAAAGCCCAGATAACCGAACCTAAGATCCCTTGAATTTCCATTGCTGCAATAGTTGCTCCAGCAAAACCAATTATTACAAGTAATACCCTTGCAACAAGTAGTCGTTTTGCAGTTTCCGCTTTCGGATCAATGATCTTATAGTAAACATCATGTGATATAGCGTTTGCAATCGCTAGAATCAAACCATCCGCAGTAGACATGGCAGCTGCCATACCTCCTGCAGCAACTAGTCCTGAAATTACATAAGGTAATCCAGCTATCTCTGGTGTTGCTAATACAACGGCTTTACCACCCATGAAAAACTCGTTTAATTCAAGAGTTCCATTTCCGTTAAAGTCGCTGATAAACATTAGGTTTGCTTGGTTCCAGTTTTGGTACCAATCTATTGCTTCCACTTCTGCAAATGTCTTACCGATAATACCTGTTGGTAAATTCGGGTCGATCAATGATAACTTAGATAATGTAGCTAACATTGGAGCAGAAGAATAAAGTAGGAAGATAAAGAATAATGACCAACCTACTGATTTTCTAGCTGCTTTTACACTTGGAGTAGTAAAGTATCTCATCATCACGTGCGGTAATGAAGCTGTTCCCATCATCATCGCTAATGCTAATGAAATAAATGCCCAAGGTGTAGCGTTCACTGCAGAGTGAGCTTTAGTTATTCCTGCTAAGCCTTTAGGTACTGATTTTAGATCAGCAGCTGCGTTTTTAACAAAACCGAACTGTTGTTCTAATTCACCAATTCTAGCTACCTCGTCAGCTAACATAAAGTGAGGGAAGAAACCCGCACCCATTTTGTTACTGATCCAGAATACTGGAAGTAGATAAGCTATAATTAGTACAATGTATTGTGCAACCTGTGTCCAAGTTACCCCTCTCATACCACCTAACATTGAACATAATAAAATACTTATTAGTCCAACATAAACTGCATATTGGAATGGGATATCAAGTGCAACAGATGCAATAGTACCCGTAGCGTTAATTTGTGCAGTCACATAAGTAAATGAAGCAACAGTTAAAACGACCACTGCGCTAAATCTTGCTAAATTACCACCGTATCTCGTACCTATAAAATCTGGAACTGTATAACAGCCAAATTTTCTTAGGTATGGTGCTAATAAAGATGCAACAAGCACGTATCCACCAGTCCAACCAACAAGTAGAGCCATATAACCGTAACCTTTAAAGTAAATACCACCTGCCATAGCAACGAATGATGCACCAGACATCCAGTCTGCTGCAGTCGCCATTCCGTTGAAGACTGTTGGTACTTGCCTTCCAGCTACATAATATGCATCTGCTTGGGCTGTTCTTGATAGATAACCGATTAATGCATAGATGAATACAGTAAATGCAACAAAAGCGATACCGATCGTTTTAGCTGTCATACCCATCTGTTCAGCAATTGCCATAATGATTATGAAACCTACAAATCCTCCTGTATAGATTCCGTAAATCTTAGGCAAATTATCTATGAAATTACCTTTCATTATTCGTCCTCTCTTTCGCTAAAGCCGAACTCTTCATCGATTTTTTCTTGTCTATTCGCAAACCAGAAAATTAGGATTACAAATGCACCAAGAGATCCCTGACATGTAAACCAGTATGTCCACGGATAACCGAAAGGTCCTGTGACCTCGTTCATTTCAGCTCCAAAGAGAAAGATGCCAATTGAGAAAACAAACCAGATTGCCAGTGTTATAAATAACAATCCCCTGGTTTTTTCCCAGTGTTTTTGTTGATTTGACATTTATACCTCTCTATTTAGTTATAACTGGTTGAAACCATAACCATTATGAAGGTTTTGAAAAGACCTAAAATTCACCATATTAGGTACTTATTTACTTACTTTTTTAAGATATAATTGGCGCACTTACAAATTTACATGGGAAAATACAAATTAACTTGGAGAGATATAAAACTTGAAGATTTTAAAACATATTTATTTGCCATGTTTAAGGCGTTTATTCCAAAGAAAAAAATAAAAACTTTAGATGAATTAGAACAATTTATTCAAACTAAATCTGCCTGGGCTACTCAAGTTACTTTATATAATTATCTAAAAACTAGAATGGGAACAAGATACGTTCTTCATTTTGATAATGATGAATTTATGTCATCAGTAAATCTTGCTAAATGGAATATTTATTCGGTTGCATTACAAGATTTAACTTTTTTTACTTTTTCATATTTAAAAGTTAATTTTAATTATCAGGATATTCATAAAGCAAACGAAATTTTCAATAAAATTTTAGATGACGAAATTTCTAATAAGATGCCATTAGATATTATTGATGAAGCTAGGAAAAGTTTTGATGAACGATTAGAGAAAATAAATTGGGATGTTTATTATCAAGACTTACCTTTTAATCCTAGTGCACTCTCTTTATATAAATGGGCTCCGATTGCAGATGAATTAAAAACTTTAGATCGAAAGATCGTTTTAAATTCGATGATTTTAAAATGGGATGTTGTTAAACAAGAGTTTAAAGATTTAATTCAGTTTTAAATATTTTTTCTATTTTCAACCAAACTATCAACAACACTTGGATCTGCTAGAGTAGTTGTATCTCCTAATTGACCATGTTCATTCGCAGCAATTTTTCTTAAAATTCTTCTCATTATTTTTCCTGATCTTGTTTTAGGAAGACCTGGAGTAAAATGAATTAGATCTGGAGTTGCTAAAGGACCAATTTGTTTTCTAACCCAAAGTTTTAGATCTCTTTCTAGTTCACCAGTCTCGCTTTCTCCTGCATTCAAGGTTACATAACAATACAAACCATTACCTTTAATATCATGAGGGTAACCAACTACAGCAGCTTCAGCTACTTTTGGGTGTGCAACAAATGCACTTTCAATTTCAGCAGTTCCCAGGTTATGACCTGAAACAATAATTACATCATCTACACGACCAGTAATCCAGTAATAACCATCTTTATCTCTTCGACATCCATCACCAGTAAAATATTTTCCATTAAACTGAGAAAAGTACGTATCGATAAATCTTTGATGATCTCCATATACTGTTCTCATTTGGCCAGGCCAAGATTGAGCTATACATAATCTTCCCTCACCAGCACCTTTTATCTCTTTACCATTTTTATCAACAAGTACGGGCTTAATTCCATAGAAAGGTTTTGTTGCAGAACCAGGTTTTAGAGGAATAGCACCTGTTTGTGGAGCAATCATTATACCTCCAGTTTCTGTTTGCCACCAAGTATCTACAATAGGGCATTTGGAATTACCCACAGTTTTATAGTACCACATCCAAGCCTCCGGATTTATTGGTTCTCCTACAGTTCCTAAAAGTTTAAGTGATTTTCTAGATGTTTTTTTAACTGGTTTATCACCTTCACGCATCAAAGCTCTAATTGCAGTTGGAGCTGTATAAAAAGTATTTACTTTGTATTTGTCAACTATTTGCCACCACCTTGAACTATCAGGATAATTTGGAATTCCTTCAAACATTATAGTCGTCGCACCGTTCGAAAGTGGTCCATAAATAATATAACTATGTCCAGTCACCCAACCAATATCAGCAGTACACCAATAAATATCTTTTGGTTTGTAGTTAAAAATATACTGATGTGTCATTGATGCATAAACCATATAACCGCCAGTAGTATGAAGAACTCCTTTAGGTTTACCTGTTGAACCTGAAGTATATAAAATAAACAAAGGATCTTCAGCTTTCATTTCTTCAGGTTCACAATGATTTGGAACGTCTTTAATTAAATCATGAAACCAAACATCTCTATTTTGATCCCAGTTTATGTAATTACCCGTTCGTTTTACAACAATGCATTTCTTAACATTTGGGCAACTCATTAAAGCTTCATCAACTGTATATTTCAGTGGTATAGTTTTTCCACCTCGCACTCCTTCATCTGCAGTAATTATGTATTCAGACTCGCAATCATTAACTCTTCCTGAAATAGAGTCAGCTGAAAAACCGCCAAAAATAATAGAGTGAACTGCACCAATTCTTACACAGGCCAGCATTAAAATCGCTAATTCTGGTATCATCGTTAAATAAATTGTTACTCGATCTCCTTTTTTAATTCCTA